>NZ_MUNH01000924.1:0-1085 GCF_002154615.1 Streptomyces recifensis | reverse complement strand
GGACGAGGACGAAAAGCCCGGGCTTTTCGTCCTCGTCCTCTGCGTGCGGCTCCGCCGGGTCGGTGGGCTCACCCTCTGCGTGCCGCTTCGGTTCGGGCGCGGCCTCCGCGTGTGGACCCGGCTCGGCCGGCTTGCCCTCGGCCTGGCGGCCCGGCTCGGTCGCCTTGCCCTGTCCCCGCTGCTCCGGTCCGGACGCGTCCTGTTCCCGCTGCTCCGGCCGGGACGCGCCCTCCGCCTGCGCCTGCCCGGTGTCCTCGGTCGCGCCCGCCGCCAGGGTCTCCAGCGTCCGCGTCAGCAGACGGTTCGCCGCTGTCGTCACCGCGTCCGCGGGGAGTTCCGCGAGGCGGCCCTCCGCCTTGGCCGTGCCGCCCACGGTGACCGTCGTGCCGTTCCGCGTGGGCGCCAGAGCCAGGGTCAGGGACAGGATGACCGTGCCCGCGCCGCGGGACTCCGTGCCGTCCGCGCGCACCGCGTAGGTGCCGTCCGCCCGCTGGCTCACCGCCAGCGTGCCCCGGTACGTCACCGAGTGCCCGCCGACCCGTAGCTTCAGGCGGCCGGCGACGGGAGCCGCACCGGCGTCCTGCTGAAGTCCCGGCACCGCGCGGGCCACCCTCACGGCGTCCGCGAGGGCCTCCCTGAGCCGGTCGGCCGGAACCGGAACGAAGACCTGGAGCTCCATGTTGGCCGAGCCTACCCAGTAGTCCCCGGAATGCACCTGCCCTGGCGGCGAACGGGAGAACCGGCCCCTGGACCCGCGCCCCCGAGACTCCGGTCCCGCAGGGCCACGCACCCGCGCCCCCGAGACTCCGGCTCAAGGACCCCTCAGTACTGCGGATGCGCCAGCGTCGACGGCCGCAGGCCCGGTACGTGGGTGAGGCGGGCCGCCACCCCTCCACCCTGACGGACCCGGACCTGGCGGCGGACATCGCGGCGGCCCGCCTCACCCACGTACCGGGCCTGCGGCCGTCGACGCTGGCGCATCCGCAGTACTGAGGGGTCCTTGAGCCGGAGTCTCGGGGGCGCGGGTGCGTGGCCCTGCGGGACCGGAGTCTCGGGGGCGCGGGTCCAGGGTCCGGTTCGCCCGT
>NZ_MUNH01000923.1:0-551 GCF_002154615.1 Streptomyces recifensis | reverse complement strand
GAGGAAGGCCCCGGCGCCGAGCGCGTTCTCGATGGCGAGGGACAGGGCGACCGGTGTGCAGTGCGCGGCGGCCGCCGACACCATGCGGAAGGTGTTGTAGTGCGACAGGGCGTGTCCGCCGAGGGCGGGGTCCGCCTGCAGGGCGAAATAGCCACGCCGGCCCAGCTCGTCGAGGAATCCGTCGGGCAGCGCGGCCCGGGCGTCGACGTCGTCGGGGTCGATCCTCTCCTGGACGAGGGCGGTCAGCTCCTCGGTCAGCTTGTCGCCGGCCGCCGCGTCCGCGGACTCCTGCACGGGGAAGTCGCGGACCAGGTCCCAGCGGAAGCGGCCCTGGTACAGCTCCTCCAGGAAGCTGACGCGGCCCGGATCGCTGGTCGCGTTCCGTGTTGTGGTTGCCAAGTGGCGTTCCTTACCTTGCGAAGGACGGTCGTCCGGCCCGGGAAGGGCTGGACGGCGAGAGGGGAAAGAGCGGGGTGCGCGGGGGCTCGCGGCAGGGCGCCGCGGAGGCAAGGGGGCACAGCGAGGGCGCAGTGGGAAGGCCCGGCGGCCGG
>NZ_MUNH01000922.1:0-791 GCF_002154615.1 Streptomyces recifensis | reverse complement strand
GCCCCCAGCGACTGCGCGCCGCTGGGGGCGGCGGCGGCCCGCGGCGGGCGGTCGCTCCCGCGCTCGTGGTTCGCGGGCTCGCGGTCCGCGCTCTCGCGGTCGGTCCGGTGGCGGCGGGCGGCCGGGGGCTGGTTGCAGGAGATCGTGCGGGTGACGATGCGCCCGTCGGGGATGCGCAGCCGCTCGCGACGCAGGTAGCCGTGCCTCTCCAGTTCGCGCAGGGCGGCAGCGATGCGGGTGACGCCCTCGGGGAAGCGGGCGGCCAGGCTCTTGATGTCGATACGGGCGCCTCGCGGCAGCGACTGGATGTGCGTGCCGAGGCCGATCGCCAGCAGGGAGAGGTCGGGGTGCTGGGCGAGGTGGTTGCCGATCACCGTGAAGCGGGCGGTGTGGCGGGAGTTGTCGTGGATGAGACCACCCCGGTTCGGGTGGTCGTGGCCCGCAATGCGGGACCGGACGCGCGCGGGCGCGCTAGGGTGCTGGGTACCCATCGGGAAGCTCACATCTTCCTTGGTGGTCAGGCCCTCGCACTGGGAAGCCACTCCCGGCGGGGGCCGACGTATGTCTGCGGTTGTGTTGCGCTGAGCGTAGAGCCGCCGAGGGTGTCAATTGCCAGCGGAAACAGCGATGTTCACCCGCCCGAGTGAGGCCGCCGCCGTGGGCGGGAGGGGTGGGGCTTGGTGGGGGTGCTTTCCCCAGGTCTTTCCAGGTCTTGGTGACCCCCCGTCCCACCGGAACGTCGCGCATCGTGTTCCGGTGCGAGTTCCGGCTCGGCACGATCCGCCGAGGGG
>NZ_MUNH01000097.1:0-9778 GCF_002154615.1 Streptomyces recifensis | reverse complement strand
GCCGCCGCCTCGTCGGCCACCGCGCCGCCCACCGTGAACGGCAGCCGCAGGTACCCCTCGAAGGCGCCGTCGACACCGAAGCGGGGCCCGGACGGGACCCGGACACCGACCCGCTCGCCCACCTCGGCGAGGCGGGAGCCGGAGAGGCCGCCGGCGCGGACCCAGAGGGTGAGACCGCCCGCCGGCACCTCGTACTCCCAGTCGGGCAGCTCGCGCCGGAGGGCGGCGAGCAGGTCGTCGCGGTTGTCGCGGGCCTGGGAGCGGCGGAGCGCCACGGCCTGCTCCCAGCCGCCGCTGGTGAACAGCCAGTGCACGGCGAGCTGTTCGAGGACCGGGGTGCCGAGGTCGGCGTAGGCCCGCGCGGCGACCAGGCTGCGGATGACGTCCGGGGCGGCCCGCACCCAGCCGATGCGCATCCCGGCCCAGAACGCCTTGCTGGCCGAGCCGACGGTGATGACGGTCGAACCGGCCGGGTCGAAGCCGCACATCCGGCGGGGCATGCTCCGGCCCAGCTCCTCCTCGAACCACAGCTCGGTCATCGTCTCGTCGGCGACCAGCACGGTCCCGGCCGCGCGGGCCGCGTCCACGAGCCGGCGCCGCTGGTCCTCGTCGGCCAGCGCACCGGTCGGGTTGTGGAAGTCGGCGACGACATAGGCCAGCCGCGGCGCGGCCTCGCGGAGCACCTGGCGCCAGGCGTCGAGGTCCCAGCCGCCGAGCCCCTCGGCCATGGCGACCGGGACGAGCCGGGCGCCCGCCTCCCGCATGAGCTGGAGGATGTTGGCGTAGGACGGCGACTCCACGGCGATCCGCTCGCCCCGGCCCGCGAAGAGGTGGCAGATGGCGTCGATGGCGCCCATGGCGCCGGTGGTCACCATGATCTGCTCGGGCATGGTCGGGATGCCCCGGGCGGTGTACCGCTCGGCGATCATCGCGCGCAGCGCGGGCAGCCCGGCCGGGTAGTCGCCGTGGGTGTGGGCGTAGGGCGGGAGGTCCTCCAGGGCGCCGGAGACGGCACGCGTGAGCCAGGGCTCGGGCGCCGGGAGGGCGGCGCAGCCCAGGTCGATCATGGAGCCGAGCGCCTCTGGCGGCAGGGGTTCGAGGCCGCGGGCGGGCAGCGGGTTGCCCGCCGGGACCGCCGTCCAGCTGCCCGCCCCGCGCCGGGACTCCAAGAACCCCTCGGTGCGCAGCGTCTCGTACGCGGCGGCGACGGTGGTGCGGCTGACGGAGAGGGCGAGGGCCAGCTCGCGCTCGGCGGGCAGCCGCGCGGCCACGGGGACGCGGCCCTCCAGGACGAGCAGCCGGATGCCGTCGGCCAGCGCCCGATAGGCGGGCGGACGGCGCGTGCCGGGGCCACCCGGCCGTTCCTGCTGGGAGTTGAGGAGCCGGGCGAGCTGAGCGGCACCCACCGCAGAGGTCCAATGCGCCATGAAGATCAGTCCACCTTCCCCGGATTGGCCATGGATGGCCCTCCGTCCCAAGCCACAGAGTGACACGAGCAAGGCCACTGTCACCACCCCAGGGGGGTATCCCATGTCCACTCCGGGCCGTCTCTCCCGCCGGCTGTTCCAGCTCTACGCCGGTCTCGCGCTGTACGGGGCGAGTTCGGCGCTGCTCGTCCGCTCGGGCCTCGGCCTGGAGCCGTGGAACGTGCTGCACCAGGGGCTCGCCGCCCGTACCGGCCTCAGCATGGGCGTGGTGCTGACCCTGCTCGGCGCGGCCCTGCTGCTGCTGTGGATTCCGTTGCGCCAGCGGCCCGGCCTGGGCACGGTCTCCAACGTGCTGGTGATCGGATTCGCCATGGACGCCACCCTGGCCGTACTGCCCGGCGCGCACGGCGTGGCCGCGCGGATCACGCTGCTGGTCCTCGGGGTCGTGCTCAACGGCGCCGCGACCGGCCTCTACATCGCGGCGGACTTCGGCCCCGGCCCGCGCGACGGCCTGATGACCGGCCTGCACCGGCGCACCGGCCGCTCGATCCGGCTGATCCGCACCTGTGTGGAGGTCACCGTGGTGGCGACCGGCTTCGCCCTCGGCGGCACGGTCGGCGTCGGCACCGTGCTGTACGCGCTGACGATCGGCCCGCTCGCCCAGTTCTTCCTGCGGGTCTTCGCGCAGCGCCCGGTGCCCGTACCGAGCAGGGTGGTTGCCGGCCACGAGCCGGAGCGCGCGATACTGCGCCGGTGACCGAGCCGATACGCCACCCGTACCTGGACCACCCCGGCCCCATTCCCTTCGCCCACCGGGGCGGGGCGGCGGAGGGGGTGGAGAACACGGTGGCGCAGTTCCGCCGGGCGGTCGCGCTGGGCTACCGCTACATCGAGACCGACGTGCACCTCACCGCGGACGGCACGCTGGTCGCCTTCCACGACGACTCCCTGGACCGGGTCACCGACGGCACCGGCCGCGTCGCCGACCTGCCGTGGGCGGAGGTGCGGCAGGCCCGCGTGGGCGGCCGGGAGCCCGTGCCGCTCTTCGCGGAGCTGCTGGAGACGTTCCCCGAGGTCCGCTGGAACGTGGACGTGAAGGCGGAGGCGGCCCTGCTGCCCTTCCTGGAGCTGGTCGGGCGGACGGACGCCTGGGACCGCGTCTGCCTGGGCTCCTTCTCCGAGGCGCGGGTGCGCCGGGCGCAGCGGCTCGCGGGGCCGAGACTGGCCACCTCCTTCGGCACCCTGGGCGTGCTGGGGCTGCGGCTGCGCTCCTGGGGGCTGCCCGCCCCGGTGCGCGGCTCGGCCGTGGCGGCGCAGGTGCCGGAGGCCCAGTCGGGCGTCCCGGTGGCCGACGGGCGCTTCGTGCGGGCGGCGCACGCGCGCGGGCTCCAGGTGCACGTGTGGACGGTCAACGAACCCGAGCGGATGCACCGGCTCCTGGAGCTGGGGGTCGATGGCATCATGACCGATCACATCGACACGTTGCGCGAGGTCATGGAGGACCGCGGCGTCTGGGTCTGACCGGGCTCCGCGACGCCTCCCCCGCCTTGGCACGGCACTGCGGCGGGGAAGCGAGGGCGCGGGGTGGGTATCGGCACCGTGCGGGCGGGGGCGCCCGAGGGGACGGCGGGTTCACGGCGCGAGCAGCGCGGCTGGTACTGGTACGACTGGGCGTGCTCGGTCTACTCCACGAGCGTCCTCACCGTGTTCCTCGGCCCGTATCTGACCGCCGTGGCCCGGCACGCGGCCGACGCCGACGGCTATGTGCACCCGCTCGGACTGCCGGTGCGCGCCGGATCGTTCTTCGCCTACACGGTCTCCCTGTCCGTGATCGTCGCGGTGCTGGCGATGCCCCTGGTGGGAAGCCTGGCCGACCGCACGGGCCGCAAGAAGCCGCTGCTGGCCGCGGCCGCGTACACCGGGGCGGCCGCGACGACGGGCATGTTCTTCCTGGACGGCGACCGGTATCTGCTCGGCGGGCTGCTGCTGGTGGTGGCCAACGCGGCGCAGTCGGTGGGGATGATGCTCTACAACTCCTACCTGCCGCAGATCGCCCCGCCCGCCGACCGCGACCGCGTCTCCTCGCGCGGCTGGGCCTTCGGGTACGCGGCCGGCTCCCTGATGCTGGTCGTCAACCTGGTGCTGTACCTGGGCCACGGCTCCTTCGGGCTGTCCGAGCCGGCGGCCGTGCGGGTGTGCCTGGCCTCGGCCGGACTGTGGTGGGGCGCCTTCGCACTGATCCCGCTGCGCCGGCTGCGCGACCGGCACGCGCGCGTGGCGGCCGCCGGCCCGACCGGGCTGCGGCAACTGGCGGCCACGGTGAAGGACATGCGCCGACACCCCCGCACCCTCGCCTTCCTGCTGGCCTACCTCGTCTACAACGACGGCATCCAGACGGTGATCACCCAGGCCTCGGTGTACGGCTCGGAGGAGCTCGGCCTGGAGCAGTCCACGCTGATCGGCGCGGTCCTCCTGGTGCAGGTGCTCGCGGTCGCCGGCGCCCTGGCGATGGGCCGGCTGGCGAGGTCCTACGGCGCCCAGCGCACGATCCTCGGCTCCCTGGTGGCCTGGACGTGCACCCTGGCCGCCGGGTACTTCCTGCCCGCCGGGGCGCCGGTGTACTTCTACGTGCTGGCGGCCGCGATCGGCCTGGTGCTCGGCGGCAGCCAGGCGCTGTCCCGCTCCCTGTTCTCCCACCTGATCCCGCCGGGCAAGGAGGCGGAGTACTTCTCCGCGTACGAGATGAGCGACCGGGGCATGAGCTGGCTCGGGCCGCTGCTGTTCGGGGTGACCTACCAACTCACCGGAAGCTACCGCTCCGCGATCGTCTCCCTGGTGGCCTTCTTCGTGATCGGCTTCGTCCTGCTGGCACGGGTACCGGTCCGGCGTGCGATCGGCGAGGCGGGGAACCCGGTCCCCGAGAGGATTTAGCGTTCAACACGAAAGGGCGGTAGTGTACGCGTTTGGCCTGCCAGGCGTACCGTTACTGCGCGTCAAAGACAGCGAAGCGCTGGGTCATATCTGCCAGCAGATGTGACAAACCGGGCGCGTGTGGGTACAACAAGGGGCGGCTACGACGGCGACGCACGACCCGGAACGGGACTCGGAACGGGAATCTTTACCGCCGACCGGACGTTGACCGGATGACGACGACAGCGACACCTGTCCTGTGGGCGACAAGCCCGGGAGGCACGATTCATGAGTGAGCGAGCTCTTCGCGGTACGCGCCTCGTGGTGACCAGCTACGAGACGGACCGCGGCATCGACCTGGCCCCGCGCCAGGCCGTGGAGTACGCATGCGAGAAGGGGCATCGCTTCGAGATGCCCTTCTCGGTCGAGGCGGAGATTCCGCCGGAGTGGGAGTGCAAGGTCTGCGGGGCCCAGGCACTCCTGGTCGACGGCGACGGCCCTGAGGAGAAGAAGGCCAAGCCCGCGCGTACCCATTGGGACATGCTGATGGAACGACGCACCCGCGAGGAGCTCGAAGAGGTCCTCGAGGAGCGTCTGGCGGTCCTGCGGTCGGGCGCGATGAACATCGCGGTACACCCGCGCGACAGCCGCAAGTCCGCGTAGCCCGAAGGGGCTGCGCCGACCTGGCGCACAGAGAACCGCGGGCGCCGTACATCGTCACGATGTACGGCGCCCGCGGTTCTGTGCTGTCCGGACCCGCTCGTTCAGCGGGTCAGCGGCGGCCGGGGTTCGTCGGTGGAGTCGTCGCGGCGCTCCCGGACGACCTCACCCTGCACCACCTTGCCGTCCGGACGGTGGATACGGGCCTGCTGGAAGGCCTCGCCGAAGGAACCCGGCGTGGCCCCGCGCAGCTTGCGGCTCACCACGTGCTCGGTACGGCGGCGGACCAGGTTCTGCACCGGGGGCAGCAGCAGGAGCAGTCCGGCCACGTCGGAGAGCATGCCGGGGAGCATCAGCAGGAGTCCGGCGAGCATCAGCAGGCCGTTGCTGCCGCCGCCCGAGGAGGGCGCCGTACCGCGCCGCAGGGCCTCGTCCAGGTTGCGGAAGGCGCGGCGGCCGGCCCGCTTCACCACGACCGCGCCCGCGACGAAGCTCGCGGCCAGGATCAGGAACACGGCCAGTCCCCCGGCCGCGTCCGCGACCAGGATGAGCAGCCAGATCTCCAGCACCAGCCACGCGGCGAGGGCGAGCGGCAGATATCTGCGCAGCGCCGAGCGCTTGGGCCGCCCGGTCTGCCCGGTCCGCAAAGGGGTGGATGCGCCAGTCGTCATGCTTCCAGTGTGCCTGGGTCCGGCTCAGTGCCGCATAAGGGGTGGATCATCCCCGCCGGCCGGGCCGGTGACGGCGCCGCCCCGCCCCTACCTGCCCTTGGCCTTGATCTTGCCGACGCGGTCGCCCACGCCCCACGCGGTGACCCGCCACAGGGCCTCCACGAGGATGTCGCGGCTCATCTTGGAGTCGCCGAACTCGCGCTCCACGAAGGTGATCGGGACCTCCACCACGTGGTACCCGGCCTTCACCGCGCGGCGGGCGAGGTCGACCTGGAAGCAGTAGCCCTGCGAGGCGACCTCCTCCAGACCGAGCCCCTGGAGCGTCTCGGCACGGAAGGCGCGGTAGCCGCCGGTGATGTCGCGCAGCGGCAGGTCGAGGGCGAGCCGCGAGTACAGGCTGCCGCCGCGGGAGATGACCTCACGGGACCGGGGCCAGTTCACCACCCGGCCGCCGGGCACCCAGCGCGAGCCGAGGACCAGGTCGGCGCCCTTGAGGGCGGTCAGCAGGCGGGGCAGCTCCTCGGGCTGGTGGGAGCCGTCGGCGTCCATCTCGACCAGCACGCCGTAGCCGTGCTCCAGGCCCCAGCGGAAGCCCGCGAGGTAGGCGGCGCCCAGGCCCTCCTTGCCCTTGCGGTGCAGCACCTGCACGTGGTCGTCCGTGGCGGCCAGCTCGTCGGCCAGCTTGCCGGTGCCGTCCGGGCTGTTGTCGTCCGCCACGAGGACGTGCGCCTCGGGGACGGCCTTGCGTACCCGGCCCACGATGGTCTTGATGTTCTCCGCCTCGTTGTAGGTCGGAATGATCACCAAGGCCGTGCCGAGCGGACCGAACTGCCGCCCTCCGGCCTTGGCCGAGAGGGTCCCGTCGCCGTCGTTCACTGCTGCCCCTTCATGTCGTGCGCAGGCGTCCACCATAGTGGTCACGGCCTGCGATGACGCGGCGGCACGGGGCCCGGGCGGTGTCGGAAGCCGGTGAGCGGGGTAGGAGCGCCCCTTCCGGCGGGTTTCCGGCGCCTCGCCGTGGCTTCCACGCGGCGGATGGGGGCCCGCGCCGCCCTTCGGGCCGGCCTGGGACCCGCTGGCTGCGGATCGACCGAGAGCCGTTGTCTACTGAGCGCGCGGGCCCCATCCGGGTCACACCTTGCCGACCGGCCGGAGCGCTCCCTCGTCGGCGCGAGCACTGCGCCTGGCTGCCGTCGACGATGCCCCGGTACGGCACACCGTCCTGACCCAGTGGCGCCGCGACGAGGATGCGAACACTCCCCGGTCGAACGTCCGTTGGTGGACTCGGCCGAACCTACCGGCCCCCCGCCGTCCGCTGTCAACAGCCCCCTGGTCAGCGGTTACGCCGGGAGGGGCGCGGAAAAGGGCGAGGATACGCAGGTCGGGCGACCGGGGGGCGCCACCCGTTCGGCTCCCCCGGCGGGCCGGGAGATCACTCGCCCGGCCGTACGAACACCGTCCGCCCCCCGACCACCGTCCGCAGGCAGACCGGGAGCCCGGTGCCGGGGGTGAGGTCGGGCAGGCCGGGAGTGCCGGAGCGGGGGTCGGTGGACCAGCGTGCCACCCGGTCGTCGGGGGCCTGCACGATAAGGTCACCGGTGTGCCAGACCGCGTAGTCGGCGGGGGCGCCCGGCACCAGGACGCCCGCGTCGTCCCGGCCGATCGCGCGCCAGCCGCCGCGCGTGTGCGCGGTGAACGCGGCCCGCACCGACACCCGGTGCTCCGGCGTGCGGTGGAAGGCGGCGGCACGGACGGTGCCCCAGGGGTCGAGCGGGGTGACCGGGCTGTCGGAGCCGAAGGCGAGCGGCACCCCGGCGCGCAGCAGGGCCGCGTACGGGTTGAGGGTGCGGGCCCGCTCGGCGCCCAGGCGGCGGACGTACATGCCGTCCTCGCCGCCCCAGACGGCGTCGAACGCGGGCTGCACGGAGGCGATCAGGCCCAGCTCGGCGAAGGCGGCGACGGTGTCGGGGGTGAGCATCTCGGCGTGCTCGACCCGGTGCCGGGCGGCCCGTACGCGGGCCGGGCCGACCTTCTCGGCGGCGGTGCGCACGCCCTCGACCACAGCGGTGACGGCGGCGTCGCCGATGGCATGGAAGCCGGCCTGCAGCCCGGCCTCGGTGCAGGCGACGACGTGCTCGGCGACCGCGTCGGCGTCCAGGTAGGCGGTGCCGGTGTGCGGGGCGTCGGTGTACGGCTGGTGCAGGCAGGCGGTGTGGGAGCCCAGCGCCCCGTCCACGAAGAGGTCGCCGGCCGCGCCCGCCGCGCCCAGTTCGCGGGCCTTGTCGACGTCCCGCTCGGCCCAGTAGCCCACGACGCGGGGGCCGGGGAGTTCTCCGGCGAGCCGGAGCAGGCCGGTGAAGTCGTCCTCGGAGGAGATCTGCGGGCCCCCGCACTCGTGCACCGAGCCGATCCCGAGGGAGGCCGCGTGCGCGAGCGCGGCGCGCTGGGCCTCGGCGCGCTGGGCCGGGGCGAGCGCGCCGAGGGCGGCCTCCCGGACGGCGTGGTGGTCGTCGGCGGTGAGCGGGGCGTCGGCGCGGCTCACCGCGGCCGGGACGAGGTCCAGCAGGGCGGTGCTGACGACGGCCGAGTGGACGTCGGCGCGGGACAGGTAGAGCGGGCGGCCTCCGGTGGCCGCGTCCAGCTCCGCGCGCGTCGGCGGACGCCCGCCGGGCCAGCGGGCGGCGTCCCAGCCGTGCCCCAGCAGGACCCGGTCGGCGGGGCGGGCGGCGGCGAACTCCCGGACCAGGGCGAGGGCCGCCTCCAGTGAGGGCGCGCCGGACAGGTCGAGGCCGGTCAGGGCCAGCCCGGTGGCGGTGGTGTGCACATGGGCGTCGGTGAAGGCCGGGGTGACCAGGGCGCCGTCGAGGTCGATCACCTCGTCCACCCCGTCGGTGAAGGCGTCCGCGGCGCCCTCCGAGCCCACCCAGGCGACCTGGCCGTGCTCCACCACCATCGCGGTGGCGAAGGGGTCGGCGGGGCTGTGGACCTCGCCCCGGCGCAGGAGGACGGTCTTGGGTCCGGCGGGCTGCTCACTCATGCCCACCAGTCTCCCCCGTCCCCGCCGGGCACCCGGAACCGGGGCGCGTGTCGGGGGGGCTCAGGAGATCTTCGGCGGGCGGGCCTCGTACGGCGTGGAGAGCACGACCGTGGTGCGGGTGGAGACGCCGGCCAGGGAGCGCAGCCGGGCGAGGAGTTCCTCCAGTTCGTGCGGGGTGGCCACCCGCACCTTGAGGATGTAGTTCTCGTCCCCGGCGACGCTGTGGCACGCCTCGATCTCGGGGACGCCCGCGAGACGCTCGGCGATGTCGTCGGGGGCGCTGGGGTCGAACGGCTTGACGGAGATGAACGCGGTCATCGGCAGCCCGACGGCCTCGGGGTCGACGACGGCGGCGTAGCCGCGGATGACGCCCCGCTGTTCGAGCCGGCGCACCCGCTGGTGCACGGCCGACGTGGACAGGCCCGTGGCCTTGCCCAGGTCCGTGTAGCTCATCCGCCCGTCCTTGACGAGCAACTGCACGATCTGACGGTCCAGCTCCTCCATGCGCCAGAACCTACCGTGCGGTCCCGCGCGCGTGCGCGCGGGGGAACCGGGGGACGACTTCGGCGGGCTACGATGGCGCGGCACGCGGCATCTGGGCGGATATCCACCGTTAGCCTGTGACGAACGCCACACCATGTGAGCGCGCTGCGTGAGGTTCTCACGGTTACCGCCGAGAACCTGCGGGAAGTGCTTGCTGTGGTCGAGGCCGCAGCGCCTTCACGGCCCAGCCTTAGGGGGAGAATCCCATGCAGAGTGTCAAGCGCCCCGTTCGTTCTGCCGCGAAGCGGCAGCAGCTCGTCGTCGAGCCCGAGCCGGAGGGTGTCGAACCGGACTCCGGTGACGCCTACGGCCTCGACGCCGACTACGACACCTTCGAGATGTACCGGGTGATCTGCCCGGACTGCGCGCAGGCCATCGCGCTGCTGGCGGACGAGGAGTCCCTGCCGGAGCACGCGCTGTGCGCCTCGCCGTGGAACCCCTTCGGTCTGACGGCCTGTGCCGGCACGGGCCGTCAGACCGAAGGGGTTCCACGGCGAGGCGCACAGCGCTTGGTCCGGCAGGTGTTCCCA
>NZ_MUNH01000921.1:0-616 GCF_002154615.1 Streptomyces recifensis | reverse complement strand
GTGCGGTGGGGGGCATGGCGGCGGCAACTGCCTTTCGCGGAGCGGGAACTGGCGTTTCGCGTGGGGGGCGCGCGTCTTCCAGCGTGCTCCAGCGGCGGGGCGCGCCGGTGCCGGGCCACTACACGAACGTGCAGTGGAAAGTGGGCGCGCACCCTTGCGCACCGACTCCGGGATGCCCCACAAGTTGCCGCTGACCTGGGTTTTCGTCTTGGATGGCGGAGACGGTTCGGCACCCTGGGAGGCTGGCGTGGAGTGGGGGCTGGCGGATGCCGTGGTGTGGCGCAACCGGGCCCTGATGCTCTTCGACCGGGTGGCGGTGCCGGTCGCGGTCTGCGACGTGTACGGCAGGGTGGTGCTGGCCAACCCCGCGATGGCCGCCGAGTGCGGTGCGTCGCCGGGGCAGCTCCGAGGCCGTGACGTGCTGGAGCTGTTCCGCCCCGAGGAGGCCGGCCAGGTCGAGCGGATCGCCCAGGCGCTGCGGCTGCGGCACCGCTCCCGCTACCAGGTGTCGGTGAGCTGGAGCGCGCCCGGCGGAACGGAGCGGTACGGCGAGCTGACCGCCGACCCGGTGAGCGACTCCACGAACGAGACCCCGGCGCTGCTGGTGATGCTCCGG
>NZ_MUNH01000920.1:0-620 GCF_002154615.1 Streptomyces recifensis | reverse complement strand
TGGGCGAGGCGCTGGCCGCCCACCCCGCCTACCAGGAGAGCCTGACCCGGCTGCGCGGGCTCGGGGTCCGCTTCGGCGAGGGACGGGTGCCGGGCGGGTTCGCGTGGACACGCGGGCTGGAGCTGCTGGACCGGCCCTGAGGGCATCAGCCCGTGCGGCGTACGTAACCCGGCTCGCCCGGTGTGGAGACGTCCAGGTCGCGGCGGACGATGCTGAGCCGCGAGCCCCAGCCGGCCAGGGCCTTGCGCAGCCCGCTGTCGGTGTACTCGATGTCCAGGACCCGGTCGTCGTAGGCGCGGGCGTAGGTCCCGCACTCGTCGTACTGACCGCACTCCTCGGCCACCGCGAAGTCGAGACCGGCGCTCCCCCGGTGGCCGGCCAGCTCCGGGGTGTTCTTCTGGCCGACGGCCAGGTGGCGGGCGTGCGCGTGCCGGGTGAGCAGGCGCATGAAGGCGGTCGCGTCGGCGGGGGTGAGCAGGCGGCGGGAGCGGGTGTAGCTGTCGTAGTTGTCGGGCTCGATGGCGTCGTAGCCCTTCTCGGCGCAGCCGTCCGTCCAGCGGTTCACCCGGCCGGCGATCCGTTTCCGCTTGGCCGGGGTGCCGATGTCGAGCAGGGGCTCG
>NZ_MUNH01000919.1:0-1111 GCF_002154615.1 Streptomyces recifensis | reverse complement strand
GATCGGCTTGCCGAACTGCTCGCGCTCCAGGGTGTAGGCGCGCGCGGCCTCGTACGCGCCCATGGCGCAGCCCACCGCGTTCCACGAGACCCCGAGCCGGGTGGCGCGCAGCACCTTCGCGGTGTCCCTGAAGGAGTTCGCCTCCTGGAGCCGGTCCGCCTCCGGCACCCGTACGTCGCGCAGCTCGATCTCGGCGTTCTGCACGGTGCGCAGTGAGACCTTGCCCTCGATGCGGTGCGGAGTGAAGCCCTCGGCGCCCTGCTGCACCACGAAGCCCTTGACCTCGCCGTCGGCCTCGTCCTTCGCCCAGACGATCACCAGGTCGGCGAAGGTGGCGTTGCCGATCCACTTCTTGCGACCGTTCAGCACCCAGGTGTCGCCCTCGCGCCGGGCGGTGGTGGTCAGCCCGCGGGAGGTGCCGGACCCGACGCCGGGCTCGGTCAGGGCGAACGCGGCCAGCCGCTCCCAGCGCAGCATCTCCGGTATCCACCGCTGCTTCTGCTCCTCGGAGCCGCACTCCATGACCGAGGCGATGCCGAGGCCGCTGTGCACGCCGTGGAACGTGGCGAACGAGGGGTCGACGCGGGAGAGCTCCATGCTCACGAGCCCGGCCACCAGGGCACCCCGGCCGGGCGATCCGTAACCCTCGAACTGAAGCCCCGCGATGCCAAGTCCGGGCAACTGCGGGATCAGCTCGTGGGGGAACTCGCCGCGCTCCCAGTAGTCGTCCGCGATGGGGGCGAGGTTCTTGCGCGCCCAGTCCCGCACCGTCGCCAGCAGCTCCTGGTCCTCGGGGCCGACCGTCTCGCGTACGTGGTAGAAGTCGGCCTCCACGGCCGCCGGGTCCGCCTCGTGGACCGTGACGGCCGGCCACTCGTGCTCCTGGCCCTGCCCGGCGTGGTCACGCTGCTGCTGTCCGGTCATGACGACCCCTCTTCTTCTCAAGTCGCGCACGGATCATGGGTGGTGGATATGCGTGCTGCTCACCGGTGCCCGCGATGCCGTACGCGTAGACCTCACCGAAGATCCCGAGTGACCGAGTCCACAGGGTGGTCCGTGGTCGGCGGCGGGCGCGTGAGAGAGTTGCGGGTCCGGCCGACGCGGGCCGGAT
>NZ_MUNH01000096.1:0-14681 GCF_002154615.1 Streptomyces recifensis | reverse complement strand
GGCCACGCGTGGCCTCGGTCCACGGCCGGTCCGGGAATGCCGGCCGAGTCCTCCTCCGTTGACGTGGATATGACTCAGGACACGACGCAGGACGCGCTGCTGGCGCTGCTCTCCGAGGGGCACGGCGGGGTGCTGGTCACGCAGAAGCGGGACGGGCGGCCCCAGATGTCCAACGTCGTCCACGCCTACGACCCGGATGAGCGGATCGTCCGGATCTCGGTCACCGACGACCGCGCCAAGACCCGCAACCTGCGCCGGGACGCCCGCGCCTCGTACTACGTGACCAGCGCGGACCGCTGGGCGTACACCGTCGCCGAGGGCACGGCCGAGCTGAGCCCGGTCGCGGCCGACCCGCACGACGAGACGGTGGAGGAGCTGGTGCGGCTCTACCGCGAGGTGCTGGGCGAGCACGACGACTGGGACGACTACCGTGCGTCCATGGTCCGCGACAGGCGGCTGGTGGTCCGGCTGCACGTGGACCGGGCGTACGGCGTGCCGAAGCGCTAGCGGGTGAGATAGGCCAGCACCATGTCGGAGAGCATCCGGCGGTAGTGCTCGCGGCGGGCGGGGGCGGCCAGGTCGCGGTCGAAGAGGGCGCCGAAGGTGTGGCGGCCGGCGACCCGGTAGAAGCAGAAGGCGCTGATCATCGCGTGCAGGTCGACCGCGTCCACGTCGGCCTTGAACGCCCCCTGCTCCCGCCCGGCGTCCAGTACACGGCGGAGGGTGTCCAGGCCGGGGGAGTCGATGCGGCCGAAGCGGCGGGCGGCGGCGAGATGCAGGCCGCCGTGGATGTTCTCGATGCCGACCAGGCGGACCAGGTCCGGGTGGCGTTCGTGATGGTCGAAGGTGACCTCGGCCAGGCGGCGGACTGCGGCGGCCGGGTCCAGGTGCTCCAGGTCCAGCGGCTCCTCGACCTCGTGCAGCGCGCCGTAGGCCCGCTCCAGCACGGCCGCGAAGAGCTGCTTCTTGCCGCCGAAGTAGTAGTAGATCATCCGCTTGGTGGTGCGGGTGCGGGCCGCTATCTCCTCCACGCGGGCGCCGTCGTACCCGGCACGGGCGAACTCGCGGGTCGCCGCGTCGAGGATGTCCGACCGGGTGCGGGCCGCGTCCGGTAACCGCCGCGCGGGGTCCACCGGTTCGTCGGCGCTGCTCATCGCGTTCCTTCCGGCCGTGGGGCGGGGCTTGTACCGGTCTGCCGGTGATTGTAGGAGCCCGGCCCGCCGGACGTGGAGACGGCCCGGAGCGACCAGCAGGTCGCTCCGGGCCGTCTCGCGCCTCAGGGCAGCCGGTTCCACTCCGCTATCACGGGGCGGCCGTGCTCGGTGGAGAGGCGGCTCACCGTGCCGGTGGCCAGCTGGAACAGTCGTCCCTCGCGGGGCGGCAGGCCCAGCCTGCGGGCCGTCAGCACCCGCAGCACATGGCCGTGCGCGACGAGCAGTACGTCGCCGTTGTCCGTCTCCAGCGCCTTCTCCACGCGGGCCAGCACCCGGTCGACGCGCGCCCCGATCTGCTCGGGCGACTCGCCGGGGTGCCCCTCGGGGCCGGGCACCGCCCCGTCGGTCCACAGGTCCCAGTCGGGCCGGGTGCGGTGGATGTCGACGGTGGTGATGCCCTCGTAGCCGCCGTAGTCCCACTCGCGCAGGTCGGGCTCGGGCTCGGCGCCGGTCACGCCCGCCAGCTCGGCGGTGCGCCGGGCCCGGCCGAGCGGGCTGGTCAGGGTGAGTGCGAAGCTCCGGCCGGCGAGGAGCGGGGTCAGCGAACGCGCCTGCTCCTCACCGTGCTCGGTGAGGGCCAGATCGGTCCAGCTCGTGTGCTGGCCCGACCTGCTCCACTCCGTCTCGCCGTGGCGGACCAGCAGGAGGTCCCCCACGGCGGGTCAGCCCTTCTTCTCGACGGCGTGGCCGCCGAACTGGTTGCGCAGCGCGGCGATCATCTTCATCTGCGGCGAGTCGTCCTGACGGGAGGCGAACCGCGCGAACAGCGACGCGGTGATGGCCGGGAGCGGCACCGCGTTGTCGATGGCGGCCTCGACGGTCCACCGGCCCTCGCCGGAGTCCTCGGCGTAGCCGCGCAGCTCGTCCAGGTGCTCGTCGTCGTCGAGGGCGTTCACCGCGAGGTCGAGCAGCCAGGAGCGGATGACCGTGCCCTCCTGCCAGGAGCGGAAGATCTCGCGGACGTTGTCCACCGAGTTCGCCTTCTCCAGCAGCTCCCAGCCCTCGGCGTACGCCTGCATCATGGCGTACTCGATGCCGTTGTGGACCATCTTCGAGAAGTGCCCGGCGCCGACGCGGCCGGCGTGGACGTATCCGTACGGCCCGTCGGGCTTGAGGGCGTCGAAGACGGGCTGGAGGCGGTCGACGTTCTCCTTGTCGCCGCCGACCATCAGGGCGTAGCCGTTCTCCAGGCCCCAGACGCCGCCGGAGACGCCCGCGTCCACGAAGCCGATGCCCTTGATGGCCAGTTCGGCGGCGTGCTTCTCGTCGTCCGTCCAGCGGGAGTTGCCGCCGTCCACGACGACGTCGCCGGGGGAGAGCAGGTCCTTCAGCTCGTCGATGACGACCTGGGTGGCGGTGCCGGCCGGGACCATGACCCAGATCGTGCGCGGCGCGTCGAGCTTCTCGACCAGTTCGGCGAGGTCCTTGACGTCGGTCAGGTCCGGGTTGCGGTCGTAGCCGATGACCTGGTGGCCCGCGCGGCGGATGCGCTCGCGCATGTTGCCGCCCATCTTGCCGAGGCCGATGAGTCCGAGCTGCATGTCAGTTCACTTCCTTGAGGGAGCGGTAGGCGGCGACGAGGGCCGTGGTGGAGGGGTCGAGGCCGGGCACCTCGGCGCCTTCGGTGAGGGCGGGCTCGATGCGCTTGGCCAGGACCTTGCCCAGCTCGACGCCCCACTGGTCGAAGGAGTCGATGTTCCAGACCGCGCCCTGCACGAACACCTTGTGCTCGTAGAGGGCGACGAGCTGGCCGAGCACCGAAGGGGTCAGCTCGGGGGCCAGGATCGTCGTGGTGGGGTGGTTGCCGCGGAAGGTGCGGTGGGCCACCTGCGCCTCGGCGACGCCCTCCTCGCGGACCTCTTCCTCGGTCTTGCCGAAGGCCAGGGCCTGGGTCTGGGCGAAGAAGTTGGCCATCAACAGGTCGTGCTGGGCCTTCAGTTGATCGCTCAGCTCGTCCACCGGACGCGCGAAGCCGATGAAGTCCGCCGGGATCAGCTTCGTGCCCTGATGGATCAACTGGTAGTACGCGTGCTGCCCGTTGGTACCGGGCGTACCCCAGACCACCGGTCCGGTCTGCCACTCCACCGGTGTGCCGTCCTTCTGCACGGACTTGCCGTTGGACTCCATGTCCAACTGCTGGAGGTAGGCGGTGAACTTCGACAGGTAGTGGCTGTACGGCAGGACCGCGTGCGACTGCGCGTCGAAGAAGTTGCCGTACCAGATCCCCAGCAGGCCGAGCAGCAGGGGCGCGTTCTCCTCCGCCGGAGCGGTACGGAAGTGCTCGTCCACGGTGTGGAAACCGTCCAGCATCTCCCGGAAGCGCTCCGGACCGATCGCGATCATCAGCGACAGGCCGATCGCGGAGTCCAAGGAGTACCGGCCGCCGACCCAGTCCCAGAACTCGAACATGTTGTCGACGTCGATGCCGAACTCGGTGACCTTCTCCGCGTTCGTGGAGAGCGCCACGAAGTGCTTGGCCACGGCCTTGTCGTCACCGAGGGCGTCCAGCAGCCAGGTACGGGCCGAGGTCGCGTTGGTGATCGTCTCGATCGTCGTGAACGTCTTGGACGCCACGATGAACAGCGTCTCCGCGGGGTCCAGGTCCCGCAACGCCTCGTGGAGGTCGGCGCCGTCCACGTTCGACACGAACCGGACGGTGAGGTCACGGTCGGTGAAGGCGCGCAGTGCCTCGAACGCCATCGCCGGACCCAGGTCGGAACCGCCGATACCGATGTTGACGACGTTCCTGATCCGCTTGCCGGTGTGACCGGTCCACTCACCCGAGCGGAGCCGGTCGGCGAAGCCGCTCATCTTGTCCAGCACCGCGTGCACGGCCGGGACCACGTTCTCCCCGTCCACCTCGATCACCGCGTCCCGAGGCGCACGCAGCGCGGTGTGCAGCACCGCGCGGTTCTCGGTCGTGTTGATCCGCTCACCACGGAACATCGCGTCCCGCTGCCCGAACACATCGGTGGCGACGGCGAGTTCCTGGAGCAGGGCCAGGGTCTCGTCGGTGACCTGGTGCTTGCTGTAGTCGATGTGCAGGTCGCCCACCCGGACGACGTAGCGCTCGGCCCGGCCGGGGTCGGCGGCGAACAGCTCGCGCAGGTGCGGCTGACCGCCGGCGCGGTGGTCGGCCAGGGCCGTCCACTCGGGGCGCCGGGTGAGCTTGGGGGTGTCTGACGATGCGTCGGACATCAGGCGTTCTCCTTGGGTGCCTCGCCGGTCAGGGCGACGGCGTACATCTCGTCCGCGTCGAGGCGGCGCAGCTCCTCGGCGATCAGCTCCGAGGTGGGGCGGACCTTCAGGGCCAGGGTGCGCGGCGGCTGGCCCGGCAGGGTCAGCGTGGCGAGCGGGCCTTCGGGGCGGTCGATGACGATGTCGCCCTCGTCGGTGCCGAGCCGCACGGCGGTGACCACCGGGCCCTCGGAGACGACGCGGTCCACCTTGACGTGCAGACGGGCCTCCAGCCAGCGCGCGAGCAGCTCGGCGCTGGGGTTCTCCGCCTCCGCCTCCACGGCGGCCGAGGTCACCTGGACCCGCGCCTGGTCCAGCGCGGCCGCGAGCATCGAGCGCCACGGGGTGAGCCGGGTCCAGGCCAGGTCGGTGTCGCCCGGCGCGTAGGTGCGGGCACGGGTGTCCAGCACCTCCAGCGGGTTGTCCACCGCGTACAGGTCGGTGATCCGGCGCTGGGCGAGCGCGCCGAGGGAGTCCTTGGCGGGAGCCTCGGGGGCGTCCACCGGCCACCAGACCACCACGGGCGCGTCCGGGAGCAGCAGCGGCAGGACCACCGAGTCGGCGTGGTCGGACACCTCGCCGTAGGTGCGCAGCACGACCGTCTCGCCGGCGCCGGCGTCGGAGCCGACCCGGACCTCGGCGTCGAGCCGGGAGGTGGTCCGTTCGCGCAGGTTGCGCCGGTGGCGCTTGATGACGACCAGGGTGCGCGAGGGGTGCTCGTGCGAGGCTTCCCCGGCCGCCTTGAGGGCGTCGTAGGCGTTTTCCTCGTCCGTGACGATGACCATCGTCAGGACCATGCCCACAGCCGGGGTGCCGATGGCGCGGCGGCCCTCCACCAACGCCTTGTTGATCTTGCTTGCCGTGGTGTCGGTCAGGTCGATCTTCATGGCCTGCGCCAGCTCCGTCCGTCTCGTGCGAGCATCTCGTCCGCTTCCTCGGGTCCCCAGCTTCCGGACGCGTACTGCGCCGGCGTGCCGTGCTCGCTCCAGTAGCGCTCGATCGGGTCGAGGATCTTCCAGGACTCTTCCACTTCCTGGGTGCGCGGGAACAGGTTGGCGTCGCCGAGCAGCACATCGAGGATCAGCCGCTCGTACGCCTCGGGGCTGGACTCGGTGAAGGACTCGCCGTAGGCGAAGTCCATCGACACGTCCCGGATCTCCATCGAGGTGCCGGGCACCTTGGAGCCGAAGCGGACGGTCATGCCCTCGTCCGGCTGGACGCGGATGACGATCGCGTTCTGCCCCAGCTCCTCGGTGGCGGTGGAGTCGAACGGCGAGTGCGGGGCGCGCTGGAACACGACCGCGATCTCGGTGACGCGACGCGCCAGCCGCTTGCCGGTGCGCAGGTAGAACGGCACGCCCGCCCAGCGGCGGTTGTCGATCTCCAGCTTGATCGCCGCGTACGTGTCGGTCTTCGACTTGGGGTCGATGCCCTCCTCGTCGAGGTAGCCGACGACCTTCTCGCCGCCCTGCCAGCCGGCCGCGTACTGGCCGCGCACGGTGTGGTCGCCCAGGTCGTCCGGGAGGCGGACCGACTTCAGGACCTTCAGCTTCTCGGTGAGCAGCGCGTCCGCGTCGAACGCGATCGGCTCCTCCATGGCGGTCAGCGCCATGAGCTGGAGCAGATGGTTCTGGATCACGTCACGGGCGGCGCCGATGCCGTCGTAGTAGCCCGCGCGGCCGCCGATGCCGATGTCCTCGGCCATCGTGATCTGCACGTGGTCCACGTAGGAGCGGTTCCAGATGGGTTCGTACATCTGGTTGGCGAACCGGAGCGCCATGATGTTCTGGACGGTCTCCTTGCCCAGGTAGTGGTCGATCCGGAACACCTGGTCCGGCTCGAACACCTCGTGCACGACCTTGTTCAGCTCGTGCGCGCTCTCCAGGTCGTGGCCGAACGGCTTCTCGATGACCGCGCGGCGCCAGGAGCCCTCGGGGGCGTCCGCCAGGCCGTGCTTCTTGAGCTGCCGGACGACCTTGGGGAAGAACTTCGGCGGCACCGAGAGGTAGTACGCGAAGTTGCCGCCGGTGCCGCGGGAGGCGTCCAGCTCGTCGACGGCCTCCTTGAGCTGGTCGAAGGCGGTGTCGTCGTCGAAGTCGCCGGGGATGAAGCGCATGCCCTCGGCGAGCTGCTGCCAGACCTCCTCGCGGAACGGCGTACGCGCGTGCTCCTTGACCGCGTCGTGGACGACCTGCGCGAAGTCCTGGTCCTCCCAGTCGCGGCGGGCGAAGCCCACCAGGGAGAAGCCCGGCGGCAGCAGACCGCGGTTGGCCAGGTCGTAGACGGCCGGCATCAGCTTCTTGCGGGACAGGTCGCCCGTGACACCGAAGATGACCAGACCCGACGGCCCCGCGATGCGGGGCAGCCGGCGGTCCTGGGGGTCGCGCAGCGGGTTGTCCCACTCGGCGGCCGGCGTGACCGGGACCCGGATGTCCTCGGCCTCGCGGACCGCGGCGGGCTTCGCCTTGGTCCGCGTCCTGCGCGCCTTGGGCTCCGCCTCGGCGGCCGGCTTCGGCTCCGCCTTCGGCTCGGCCTCGGGCTCGGCCTTGGTGGCCGCCGCCTTCGGCTCGCCTGACTTGCTCGTCATTACGCGTCCACTCCCTTGCTCTTCAGGGACTCGGTCACGGCGTCCAGCAGCTCCAGCCAGGCCGCCTCGAACTTGGCGACGGCCTCGTCCTCGAGCTGCTGGACGACCTCGTCGTAGGAGATGCCCAGCTTCTCCACGGCGGCGAGGTCGGCGCGGGCCTGCTCGTAGCGGCCGGTCACCGTGTCACCGGTGATGTCACCGTGGTCGGCGGTGGCCTTGAGCGTGCCCTCGGGCATGGTGTTGACGGTGCCGGGGGCGACCAGCTCGTCCACGTACAGGGTGTCCTTGTACGCCGGGTCCTTCACACCGGTGGAGGCCCACAGCGGGCGCTGCTTGTTGGCACCGGTCCCGGTCAGCGCCTGCCAGCGGGCGGAGGCGAAGACATCCTCGTACGCCTCGTAGGCCAGACGGGCGTTGGCGAGGGCCGCGCGGCCCTTCAGGCCGAGGGCCTCGTCGGTGCCGAGGGCGGTCAGGCGCTTGTCGATCTCGGAGTCCACACGGGACACGAAGAAGGACGCCACCGAGTGGATCCGCGAGAGGTCCAGGCCGCGCTCCCGGGCCTTCTCCAGGCCCGCCAGGTAGGCGTCCATGACGGCGCGGTAGCGCTCCAGGGAGAAGATCAGGGTCACATTGACGCTGATGCCCAGGCCGATGACCTCGGTGATCGCCGGGAGGCCCGCCTCGGTGGCCGGGATCTTGATCATCACGTTGGGGCGGTCGACCAGCCAGAAGAGCTGCTTGGCCTCGGCGACCGTGGCGAGGGTGTTGTGGGCCAGACGGGGGTCGACCTCGATGGAGACCCGGCCGTCCCGGCCCTCGGTGGCGTCGTACACACCGCGCAGCACGTCGGCCGCGTCACGCACGTCGGCGGTCGTCATCATGCGCACGGCCTCGTCGACCGTGACACCGCGCTCCGCCAGGTCGGTGAGCTGCTCCTCGTAACCCTCGCCGGAGCCGATGGCGGCCTGGAAGATCGACGGGTTGGTGGTGACGCCGACGACGCCGCCGTCCGTCACGAGGGCGGCCAGGTCGCCCGAGGTGATCCGCTTGCGCGACAGGTCGTCCAGCCACACCGACACGCCCTCGTCGGCGAGACGCTTGAGGGCTCCGGGGGTGCTGATTGCTTCGGTCACAGTGCTCATCTTTCTTCGTCGCGTAATTCTGTGTCGCGGGGGATCAGGCGCGCGCGGCGGCCAGCGAGGCGCGGGCGGCGGCGGCGACGTTCTCGGGGGTGAAGCCGTACTCGGCGAACAGGGCGTTCGCGTCGGCGGAGGCGCCGAAGTGCTCCAGGGAGACGATGCGGCCGGCGTCACCCACATAGCGGTACCAGGTCAGGCCGATGCCCGCCTCGACGGCGACGCGCGCCTTCACGGCGGCCGGCAGGACGCTCTCGCGGTAGGCGGCCGGCTGCTGGTCGAACCACTCCACGCACGGCATGGACACCACGCGCGTGCCGGTGCCCTCGGCCTCCAGGGCGTTACGGGCGGCCATGGCGAGCTGGACCTCGGAGCCGGTCGCCATGATGATCACCTCCGGGACCTCGGTCGAGGAGTCGGCGAGGACGTAGCCGCCCTTGGCGGCGTCCTCGTTCGGAGCGTACGTCGGTACGCCCTGCCGGGTGAGGGCGAGACCGTGCGGGGCCGGGTCGGTGGCGTGCCGCTTCAGGATCTCGGCCCAGGCGATGGCGGTCTCGTTGGCGTCCGCCGGGCGGACCACGTTCAGGCCCGGGATCGCGCGCAGCGCGGCCAGGTGCTCCACCGGCTGGTGGGTCGGGCCGTCCTCGCCGAGGCCGATGGAGTCGTGGGTCCACACATAGGTGACCGGGAGCTGCATCAGGGCCGACATACGGACGGCGTTGCGCATGTAGTCGGAGAACACCAGGAAGGTGCCGCCGTAGATGCGGGTGTTGCCGTGCAGGGCGATGCCGTTCATCTCCGCGGCCATGGAGAACTCACGGATACCGAAGTGGACGGTACGGCCGTACGGGTTCGCCTCGGGCAGCGGGTTGCCCTTCGGGAGGAAGGAGCTGGTCTTGTCGATCGTGGTGTTGTTGGAGCCGGCGAGGTCGGCCGAGCCGCCCCACAGCTCGGGCAGCACCGGGCCGAGCGCCTGGAGGATCTTGCCGGAGGCGGCACGGGTGGCGACGGACTTGCCCTCCTCGAACACCGGGAGCGCGTCCTGCCAGCCCGCGGGCAGCTCGCCCTTGGAGACGCGGTCGAACAGCTTCGCGCGCTCGGGCTGGGCGGTGCGCCACTCGGCGATCTTCTTGTCCCAGGCGGCGTGCGCCTCGGCACCCCGGTCCAGGGCGCGGCGGGCGTGGCGCAGCACCTCGTCGGAGACCTCGAAGGTCTGCTCCGGGTCGAAGCCGAGGACGCGCTTGGTGGCCGCGATCTCCTCGTCGCCCAGGGCGGAGCCGTGGGACGCCTCGGTGTTCTGCGCGGTCGGCGCGGGCCAGGCGATGATCGTGCGCATGGCGATGATGGAGGGGCGGCCCGTCTCGGCCCTGGCGGCCTCCAGCGCGGCGTGCAGCGCCGGGACGTCCACGTCGCCGTCGGCGGTGGGCTCGATGCGCTGGGTGTGCCAGCCGTACGCCTCGTACCGCTTCAGGACGTCCTCGGAGAAGGCGGTCTCGGTGTCGCCCTCGATGGAGATGTGGTTGTCGTCGTAGAGGAAGACGAGGTTGCCGAGCTTCTGGTGGCCCGCGAGCGAGGACGCCTCGGCGGAGACGCCCTCCTCCAGGTCGCCGTCGGAGACGATCGCCCAGATCATGTGGTCGAAGGGGGAGGTGCCCTCGGGGGCCTCCGGGTCGAAGAGACCGCGCTCGTAGCGGGCGGCCATCGCCATGCCCACCGCGTTGGCGGCACCCTGGCCGAGCGGGCCGGTGGTGGTCTCCACACCGGCGGTGTGCCCGTACTCGGGGTGGCCGGGCGTCTTCGAGCCCTGGGTGCGGAACGCCTTGAGGTCGTCCAGCTCCAGCTCGTACCCGGCGAGGAAGAGCTGGGTGTAGAGGGTCAGCGAGGTGTGGCCGGGGGAGAGCACGAAGCGGTCACGGCCGGTCCACTCCGGGTCGGCCGGGTCGTGCTTCATCACCTTCTGAAAGATCGTGTACGCGGCAGGCGCGAGGCTCATCGCGGTGCCGGGGTGGCCGTTGCCGACCTTCTGCACCGCATCGGCCGCGAGAAGCCGGGCCGTGTCGACGGCGCGGCGGTCGAGATCGGTCCACTCGAAGCTCTCGGGTGTCTGGGTGCTCATCTTCAAGAAGTCCTCTTCAGAAGCGGGGATGCTGATCAAACGCGTTCAAACTTAAAAGTCTGACTTTTTCGCGGAAAGGTCGGGGTGTGTCAGCCTGTGGTGAATCTGGGACACCGATCGCTTGACAGGAACGGCAAATCGAACATGGCGGACAGATCGCCTCAACGTGTGGGTCACGGCACGGACGGTGACGGGATCAGGACCTTTCCCTTCCCGACCGAGCTGGCCGTGGGCGGTGTCGGCATGCAGGTCGGCCCGATGGGTGAGGACCGCACCTGGCATGCGGATGCCCCGCTGGACCGGGTCCATCGCATCGACTTCCACGTGGTGATGCTGTTCACCGAGGGGCCGGTCCGGCACATGATCGACTTCGCCGAGTACGAGGCGGGCGCGGGGGACGTGCTCTGGATTCGGCCCGGCCAGGTGCACCGCTTCTCCCGCACCAGCCGGTACCGGGGCACCGTACTGACCATGCAGCCGGGCTTCCTGCCCCGCTCCACCGTCGAGGCGACCGGCCTCTACCGGTACGACCTGCCTCCGCTGCTGCACCCCGACCCGGCGCAGCGCACCGCGCTGCGGGACTCCCTCGCCCAGCTCGGCCGCGAGTACGAGGACACCGAGACCCTGCCGCTCAGCCTGCACACGGCCGTCCTGCGGCACAGCCTCACCGCGTTCCTGCTCCGCCTCGCCCACCTCGCGGCCAGCTCCGCCGAGGCCAACCGCAGCCAGGCGGACACCACCTTCACCCTGTTCCGGGACGCGGTGGAGCGCGGTTTCCACTCCAACCACAGTGTCAACGCCTACGCCGACGCGCTCGGTTACTCCCGCCGCACCCTCGTCCGCGCGGTACGCGCCGCCACCGGCCAGACCCCCAAGGGCTTCATCGACAAACGCGTCATCCTGGAGGCCAAGCGCCTCCTCGCCCACACCGACATGCCCATCGGCCGGGTCGGCGCGGCGGTCGGCTTCCCGGACGCGGCCAACTTCTCCAAGTTCTTCCATCTGCACACCGGAGTCACGCCGGTGGGGTTCCGGGCGGAACTGAGCTGACACCTCGTCCCCGTCCCCGTGCCGGGCGTGGGGGCCGGTGTGCCGACGGGTGCCTCACCGGCGACGGGTGCCGGAGGCGCCGGAACCAGTGAAGCCGAACGGCGCCGGAGCCCTTGGCCCCGGCGCCGCCGCTTGCGTCAGTGGGTGAAGGTGAACCAGTTCACGTTCACGAAATCGGCCGACTGGCCGCTGGTGAAGGTGAGATAGACGTCGTGGGTGCCGGTGACCCCGCTGATGTTGGCCGGGACGGTCTGCCAGTTCTGCCAGCCGCCGGTGCCGGACAGGGCGAAGCTTCCGATGGGGGCGTTGGAGCGGCTGTCGAGCCGTACCTCGACCAGCCCTCCCACGCCGGCCGCCGCCCCGCTGGCGACGCGCGCCTTGAACTGGGTGGCGGGCGTCGAGCCGAAGTCGACGCCCTTGTACTGCGCCCAGTCACCGTTCGAGACGTAGCTGAGGTTCTGGCCGCCGCCGGTGTCCGTGGTGGTCTCGGTGTTCACGCCGGACTGGCTGTCGAAGGACTCGGCCTGGATGGTGCCGTAGGCGTCGCGGTTGCCGGTGGGCGGGGGAGTGGTGCCGCCGCCGCTGCCGGACTGGAGCACCTGGACGTAGTCGACGGTCATCGGGTGGCCCGGGTCGGTGTCGGCGTAGGGGCCGCCGCCGAAGGCGCCCGGGAAGCCGCCGCCCATCGCCACGTTGAGGATGAGGAAGTAGCCGTGCTTCGTGGCGTTGTTCCAGGTCGTGGCGTCGAACTGGTTGGCCCGCACGGTGTGCAGGTTGACCCCGTCGACGTAGAAGCGGATCTCCTCGACGGAGGTCGAGCGGTCCCACTCCATCGCGTAGGTGTGGAACGCGGACTGGCAGGTGCTGCCGGGGCAGGCCGTGGAGTTGCCGACGCCCGTGGTCTCATTGCACGGGCCGCCGGGGTTGGTGCCGCAGTGGAACGTCGACCAGACGGTGTTCAGGCCCTGGACGTTCTCCATGATGTCCAGCTCGCCGACGCCCGGCCAGTTCTGGTAGTTGCCCCGGTACGGCGCCCCGAGCGCCCAGAACGCCGGCCAGTAGCCCTTGGCCGCCGCGCCCGTGACGTTCGGCATCTGGATGCGCGCCTGCACCCGCAGCTTGCCGCCCGCCGGCGGCTGGAAGTCGGTGCGGTTGGTCTCGATACGGCCCGAGGTCCAGCGGCCGGAGGAGTCGCGGCGCGGGGTGATCTGCAGGTTGCCGTTGCCGTCGAGCGCGACGTTGCTGGTGCTGTTGGTCATCGTCTCGACCTCGCCGGTGCCCCAGTTGGCGGCGCCGCCCGGATACGAGGTCCCGGTGTCGTACTGCCAGTTGGCGGTGTTGACACCGGAGCCCGCCGAGCCGTTGAAGTCGTCCAGGAACACCTGGGTCCAGCCGGACGGCGGCGTGGGGGCCGACGCGTCGGCGGGCGCGACGCCGGCCACCGCGGCCGCGGCCGCGAGCCCCAGCGTGCCGAGGGCGGCGACCAGCGCCCGCCGGACAGAACGCCGGCGTCTGCCGGCGGCCGGGGAGGTGCCGGAGGTTTCACTCATGGGGGTGCCTTCCGGTGTACGGGATGAGGTGCGGGGACCCCGTAAGCCTTTTGAGAGCGCTCTCAGGATGCGCACAATGTGCTCCCCGCTCCTGCGGGCGTCAAGGGTTGAAGCAGGGAAACTCCGTATGCAGCACCGGAGTTCACTGTCCGAAGGCGTGCGCACCGGTGCGGCTCGCGTGCTCAGCAGGACTTGGCCGGGGTGATCTTCCGGACCTCCGCCCCAGGCAGGACGACCTGCCGTTCGGTGCCGCCCGTGGTGCGGATCAGCGTGACCTTGTCCGGCTGGTACGACACCAACTCACCGCAGACCGGGCCGGCCGGGGTGGTCACCTTCACCAGATCGGCCGCCGGTTCCTCCGTCCTGGTCCAGGAGACGAACAGGGCGGCGACGACCAGGGCCACCCCGACGGTCAACGCGATGGCGCTGACGTACACGGCCCGCCGTACCCGGCCGATCTCCCGCAGCGTCCACTCGCGCAGTGCCTGGCCGCCAAGCCTCACCCGCTCGCCGGGCCTGCCGAAGGACGCGCGCACCGCGAACAGCGACCCGCCAAGGAGCAGCAGGAAGGCGCCGACGAGCAGCCCTACGGCCACCGTCCGCCAGGGCGCCTCCAGCGCGGACAGGTCGTCGCGGCCCTTCAGCGTGGTGACGACCGTGACCAGCGCGGTCAGGCCGAGGAGCCCGTTGCGCCAGCCCTCGGCCTGCTTACGGAGTACGTCGAGCTGGCTGAACTCCAGCTCGCGCGCCAGCTCGGCCCACCGGCGGTCGGTGCCCGCGCTCATGTCCCGCTGCCCGAGGCGGGCTTGATCCGCCAGTAGGCCCCGCAGCCGACGAAGAGGGCGCCCTCCGGGAGCTCGGGATGGCCGAACCCGCATTCGCAGTAGAGCACTTCGTCCGCGACCACCGCCGAACGCTTCGCCGGAGTCAGCTGCTTGTCCCGCCTCCACTGCATGCCCTTCGAGCCGACGACACCGAGCGGGAAGTCCGTCGTGCTGGTTCCGTGGCATCGAGGGCAGGGGCCGGTCACGGCGACCGTGCTCGACACGGAGGTGAGCCGGAACTCGCTCTCGTCTCGCACACCGAGGTCGAGTTGGACGTAGGAGAGGTCGAGGTCGTGCGCGGTCATCAGGCGGGTTCCTCCTCCGGCTGGGGTGCGTCGCCGTCCTTCGGGACGTGCAGGCCGAACATCGTTGCGTACAAGGCCAGTCGGTCCCCGACCCAGGCGGTGTCGGTGTCGAGTTCGCGGGCCAGGGCGGCGACTCGCTCCGGTGGCACGCTTCCGGAGACGGCGGGAGCGCGGCCGTTAAGTCCCTCGCTCAGCAGGATGAGGTCCTGCCACAGGGGGAGTTCGTCCGGAGCCTCGGGGGCGTCGACCACGATGCCGAGCGGTTCGTAGCAGCGGAGGCGGTCGTAGACCTCGCGGACGGTGCGGCCGGCGCGGGCGGCCACGGCGACGATCTCGAAGGGGGTGAGGGTGGGGGACTCGCGGGGTTCCTGGCCGGTCATACCTTCGGAGAGGGCGCGGATCTCGTACCGGTGCGGCTTGATGTGTTGGACGAGCCGCCGCTCCTCCTCGGTCAACACCGGTACCGGGGCGCCGAGCGCACGGTAGGGAGCGAGACGGTCCAGGACGTCGCCGATGGTCAGGAGGGAGCGGAGCGCGTACTTGGCGATGTGGAGCGGTGCCAGAGAGATCCAGTCGGCCCGGATGTTGTCGGCGCTGTCGAGCTGGACGATGTCGGTGAGCAGCTCGGAGTCGGCTTCGGCGGGGGTGAGCGCCAGGGCCTC
>NZ_MUNH01000918.1:0-558 GCF_002154615.1 Streptomyces recifensis | reverse complement strand
CCACGACAACCGCACCTGCGCCCTGCGCGTCGTCGGCCACGGTCCCTCGCTGCGCTTCGAGAACCGGCTGCCCGGCGGTGACGTCAACCCGTACCTGGCCGTCGCCGGACTCGTGGCCGCCGGACTGTACGGGGTGGAGCAGCGGCTCGAACTGCCCGAGCCCTGCGCGGGCAACGCCTACACCGCCGAGTACGAGCACGTGCCCACCACCCTGCGGGAGGCCGCCCAGCTCTGGGAGACCAGCCCGATCGCGAAGGCCGCGTTCGGCGAGGACGTCGTCGCCCATTACGCCAACATGGCCCGCGTCGAGCTGGCCGCCTTCGACGCCGCCGTCACCGACTGGGAACTGCGCCGGTCCTTCGAACGGCTGTGAACAGGCCGCCGGCAATACACCCGTGAACCCGCGCCCACCCGGGAACGCCCGTGAAAGGTGACACCTCCTTGACGGACCCGCACGAACTCCACGTGGTCAACCCGGCCACCGAGGAGCCCCTCGCCACCGTCCCCGCCGCGAGTGCCGAAGACGTGGCCGCCGCCGTCGCCCGCGCCGTCCCCGCC
>NZ_MUNH01000917.1:0-628 GCF_002154615.1 Streptomyces recifensis | reverse complement strand
AGGCCCTCGGCGCCCTCGCCCGCCATGTCGTGGAACGCCTCGGCGCGACCCTCGTCGCGCTGACCGGCTCGGCCGGCAAGACCAGCACCAAGGACCTGATCGCCCAGGTGCTCGGCGGCAAGGCGCCGACCGTGTTCACGCCCGGCTCGCTCAACAACGAGATCGGGCTGCCGCTGACCGCCCTGTCCGCCACCGAGGAGACGAAGTTCCTCGTGCTGGAGATGGGCGCCCGCGGCATCGGACACATCCGCTACCTGGCCGGACTCACCCCGCCGAAGGTCGGGTTGGTGCTCAACGTGGGCAGCGCCCACATCGGCGAGTTCGGCGGCCGTGAGCAGATCGCCCAGGCCAAGGGCGAGTTGGTGGAGAGCCTGCCCTCGGCGGCGGACGGCGGCGCGGCGATCCTCAACGCCGACGACCCGCTGGTGCGCGCGATGGCCTCGCGTACCAAGGCGAAGGTGGTCCTTTTCGGAGAGTCGGCCGAAGCGGACGTACGCGCCGAGAACGTACGACTCACGGACAGCGGACAGCCCTCCTTCAGGCTTCACACACCCTCCGGTGCAAGCGATGTGACCATGCGCCTGTACGGTGAGCATCACGTGTCGAACGCGCTCGCCGCGGCCGCCGT
>NZ_MUNH01000916.1:0-662 GCF_002154615.1 Streptomyces recifensis | reverse complement strand
CGTCCAGCACGATCAGGTCGGGGCGCTGCTCGCGCAGCAGCTTCAGGCCGTCCTCGCCGCTCGCGGCGGTGGCGACCCGGTGCCCCTGGCGCGTCAGGGACAGCTCAAGGGCCGTACGGATGGCGTCGTCGTCCTCGATCAGCAACAGGGAAGGCACGGGCTCATTCTGGCCCATGCACCGCCTGTCGTACGACCCGTGCCGCCCCGCGTTCTCCGGTGGCGGACGCGAGCCGGACACGGCGTACCAAAACGGCCCTTTGCCAGCTCCCGCCCGCCGGGACCGGGTACGACCCGCCCGCGCCGGCCCCTGTGACAGGTCTGTGACAGTCGGCGGACACGGCCATGAAGGACGGTCGGCAAGCTTTTCGGCAGGCGGGAGAGCACCACCGGCCACCCAGAGCACCGGAAGTCCACGACGGGGAGCGCGAGATGAACACGCCGCACGGCATGAGCACCAGCGCAGTGGTCACGCGTCTGCACGACGCACACCGGGGGGCAGAGAATTCCGGGAAGTCCGGTGCCGGGACCACGCTGCCGGTACGCGGCCGCGAGTCCCAGGGAGTACGGGGGTGCGCCCGCGGCACCGGACGTCAGCACACCGGTTACATGACGGTGGTCGACGCCCGCACGGGGGAGGGGCACGGGGGAAGCGCGTACGGGGA
>NZ_MUNH01000915.1:0-524 GCF_002154615.1 Streptomyces recifensis | reverse complement strand
CTGGACGAGCCGACCAACGGGCTCGACCCGCAGGGCATGCGCGAGATCCGCGGCCTGATCCGGGAACTGGCCGCAGACGGCACCACCGTATTCCTCTCCTCCCACCTCCTCGACGAGATCGAGCAGGTGTGCACCCACGCGGCGGTGATGACCCGTGGCCGGCTCGTGATCCAGGGCGCGGTGGCCGACCTGTCCGCCGGGGCGCGCGGCCGGCTCGCCGTGACCACCCCGGACCCGGCCGACGCGGCCCGCGTGCTCAAGGAGCAGGGCGTCACCGGCCTCACCGTGACCGGCCAGGCGGTCACCGGGGAACCGCCCGACCGCGACCTCGCCGAGGTGAACGCCGCCCTGGTCGCGGCGGGCGTGCGGGTACGGGGGTTCACGCTCGAACGGGCCTCGCTGGAGGACGCGTTCGTGGCACTGACCGGAGAGGGCTTCGATGTCGCGGGCTGAGACCACGTACCCCCCTGCGCCCCGGCCGCTGTGGACCCTCGGGCTGCTGCGCAGCGAGCTGGTCACCACCC
>NZ_MUNH01000914.1:0-510 GCF_002154615.1 Streptomyces recifensis | reverse complement strand
GTTGGTGGGGCGTAGGGGAGCGGGTCGTGTCTGCCAGGAGCGGATGGCCGCGCGGGAGATGCCGGTCTCGCGGCTCACCGAGTTGAGGCTGCGATTTTGCGCCACCAGCGCGAGTACCCGCTCGCGCGTGCCCATGTCGTACACGTGGCCACTGTGCGGGGGCTGCGACGTGGGGGTATGCAAAAAAGCGGATGTTCACGAGAACGTGAGCATCCGCTTGCTGAGTCAATTCTTCGAATCGAAGGAAAAGTGCCCCGAGTCGGATTCGAACCGACACTGTATGGGTTTTGAATCCATTGCCTGCTGCCAATTGGGCTACCGGGGCTCGCAGATTCCAAGGCGTCCCTTGACCCTCCGCGCGTCCACCATACCGTAGCTAGGTAGGCTCTTGTCAGCAGCACCCCTGCCCTGAACGGAGAGCCCCAGTGACGACCCCCGAGTCGCCCCAGCCCGCAGACGTGTCCGACGACGACAAGTCGCATGTGCCCCCGCTGACGACCCGGGTCGTCA
>NZ_MUNH01000913.1:0-671 GCF_002154615.1 Streptomyces recifensis | reverse complement strand
CCGGCCGCCTGGTGGCGCCGGACGAGGGCGCACATCCCGACACCGAGACGGACGAGGTCGCCTACGACGTCGGCATCAACGGGGGAGCGGCCAGTGCCGAGGAGGCCGCCGCCCACATCACCGCCGACAACTTCTCGCAGCCCGGTCACGACCCCATCCCCCCGGACGATCCCCTGCTGTACCCCCGCCTCCGGCGTCGGCACCCGCAGGGCTGAGGAGTCGGTCCCGCAGACGATCGGTCTGCCGCGGCCGCACGCCCTGTCCGGGCGCGTCCCGGCCCGGCGCCCGTGATTGCCTTGGCATGATGGCCGCCCGGGTTCCCGAGGACAGAACGGAGCCGGTGTCGTGCCCTTCGCGGAGTCGACCGGTGGCGGCACGTCCGGGCCCCGTGGAGCTGCCCCGCCGGCCGTGCGGCGGTCCGTGGCGCCGCTGCTGGCCGTGTGCACGGGATACTTCATGGTCATCCTGGACGTCACGGTCATCAACGTCGCCGTGCCCGTGGTGGGCCGGGAACTGCCGGCCTCGCTCACCGGTATCCAGTGGATCACGGACGGGTACACGCTGGTCTTCGCAGGATTCCTGATGACCGGTGGCGCGCTGGGCGACCGCCTGGGCAACCGGCGCGTCTTCAGGACGGGCGTCTCGGTGTTCACGGTGGCCTCGGCGGCCTG
>NZ_MUNH01000912.1:0-787 GCF_002154615.1 Streptomyces recifensis | reverse complement strand
CCACAAGCTCGCCGGCGCGCTCGCCGCCTTCGTCCCCGCGGGCCTCGTGGTCGAGGGCCGCCGCGCCCTGGACGCCGGCGCCTCCACCGGCGGCTTCACCGACGTCCTGCTGCGCGCGGGCGCCGCCCAGGTCGTCGCCGTGGACGTCGGATACGGACAACTCGCCTGGTCTCTCCGAAACGATGAACGGGTCGTCGTCAAGGACCGTACGAACGTACGCGAGTTGACGCTGGACGGGATCGACGGGAAGCCGGTGGACCTGGTGGTGGGCGATCTGTCCTTCATCCCGCTCCATCTGGTGCTGCCCGCCCTCAAGCGGTGCGTGACGCCGGACGCGGATCTGGTGATGATGGTGAAACCGCAGTTCGAGGTGGGTAAGGAACGGCTGGGCAGCGGGGGTGTCGTACGGAGTCCGCAGCTGCGGGCGGAGGCCGTGCGCGGGGTGGCCGACAAGGCGTGGGAGCTGGGTCTCGGGGTGCGAGGAGTCACCGCGAGTCCGCTGCCGGGCCCGTCCGGCAACGTCGAGTACTTTCTCTGGCTGCGTGCCGGGGCCCCCGAGACCGACCCGGCCGACATCGATCGTGCAGTGGCGGAGGGGCCGCGTTGACACAGAACCGAGCGCGTACTGTTTTCCTGCTCGCCCACACCGGGCGTCCCGCGGCGATCCGCAGCGCGGAACTCGTGGTCAAGGGACTGCTGCGGTCCGGCATCGGGGTGCGGGTGCTGGAGGAGGAGGCGTGCGACCTGCCGCTGCCGGGAGGGCCGGGCGGGCCGGGCGGGGTCGAAC
>NZ_MUNH01000911.1:0-585 GCF_002154615.1 Streptomyces recifensis | reverse complement strand
GCCGGGGCGTGGCAGACGATCGCGAGCGGCTTGCCGGAGTCGAGGGCGTCGACCAGCAGCCGGCCGGAGGTGGGGTCCACGGCGAGGTCCTCCATGGGGCCGTGACCGCCCGGGTAGAAGACGGCGTCGTAGTCGTCGAGGTTCACGTCCTCCAGGGGGACGGGGTGCTTGAACTCGGGCGCGGCCTCCAGCGTGGCGGCGATCCGGTCGGCGCCCTCCTGACCGCCGTTGACCTCCGGTGCGAGGCTGCCCTGGTCGACGGTCGGGACGACCCCGCCCGGCGTGGTCACGACCACCTCGTCACCGGCCTTCTTGAACGCCTCGTACGGCGCGACGGCCTCTTCGGCCCAGAAGCCGGTCGGGTGGCGGGTGCCGTCGGCGAGCGTCCAGTGGTCGGCGCCGGTCACCACGAAAAGGATCTTCGACATGAGGTCTCTCCAAGCACTCTGAGATAGGGGGAGCACCGGCTCCCCGCTCGACCGTAGACGGATGCCCGGAGCGGTACCGATGAAGCCATGGCCTGACCTGCGGCGACGACTACTCCACCCCCGCTCCCCGGAACGTCCGCCGGTATGCCATCGGGGT
>NZ_MUNH01000095.1:0-40203 GCF_002154615.1 Streptomyces recifensis | reverse complement strand
CGATCAGGTTGCCGCCGACCATGCCGAGGCCGAACAGCACCAGCAGCCAGGTGACCGAGCCGTCGGCGAAACCGGCGACGTGGGTCATCATCGGCGCGATGTAGGTGATGGCGGCGAAGACTCCACCGAAACCGAGCACGGTCATCGCCATGGCGAGCAGGACCTGGGCGTTCTTGAAGGCGGCCAGCTCATGCCGCAGATGCACGCCCTCGGGCTTGGGCACCTCGGGGACGAGCTTGACGATGCCGGCGAGACCGATGACGCCAAGGCCTGCGACGATGCCGAAGGTCACCCGCCAGCCGATCTGCTGCCCGATCAGCGTGCCCAGCGGGACGCCGACCACGTTGGCGACGGTCAGCCCGGTGAACATCATGGCGATGGCGCCGGCCTTCTTCTGCGGTGCCACCAGCTCGGCCGCGACGACCGACCCGATGCCGAAGAAGGCACCGTGGGCGAGGGACGCGACCACCCGGCCGATCAGCATGACCGCGAAGACGGGGGCGACGGCGGAGAGCAGGTTCCCGGCGATGAACAGGCCCATCAGCACCATCAGCATCCGCTTGCGCGAGACCTTGGTGCCGAGCACGGTCAGCAGCGGGGCGCCGACCACCACGCCGAGGGCGTAGCCGGTGACGAGCAGGCCCGCGGTGGGGATGGATACGCCGAAGTCACCCGCGACCTGGGGCAGCAGACCCATGATCACGAACTCGGTCGTGCCTATTCCGAAGGCCCCGATCGCCAGGGCCAGAAGCGCGAGAGGCATGAGGGGGTAGACCTTCCCAAACGATTGCAGGAGCGCTTTGCGTGCCCTCACAATAGTTGCAGACGCGGGTTAAATGCAATCGCTGGATATTGCGTCCGTGCTCTACCCTGGAAGCCGACCGCTCCGGAACGGAGGAACACCCATGACGGCGACGGACCCCGCGCTCACCGCCCTCGCGCAGGGCTGGTGCGCCCTGTCTCTGCTGCACGGGAGAATCGAGACGCACATCGAGCGCGCCCTCCAGGCGCAGCACGAGCTGAGCGTGCGCGAGTACTCCCTGCTCGACGTACTCAGCAGGCAGCACGATGGAGACGGTGGGCACCTCCAGATGAAGCAGGTCGCCGACGCGGTCGTCCTCAGCCAGAGCGCCACCACCCGGCTGGTGACCCGCCTCGAGGACCGCGGACTGCTGGAGCGCTATCTGTGCCCCACCGACCGCCGCGGCATCTACACCAACGTCACCGAGGCCGGACTGGAACTGCTGGAGAAGGCCCGTCCGACCAATGACGCGGCGCTGCGCGAGGCGCTGGACACGGCAGCGCTGAACCCCGAACTCGCGCCGCTGGTCAGGGCCGTGGAGTCGCTGCACGCCCCCGCGTAGGCTGCGGATCATGACCGACCTCGCCATAAGGCCCGCGGCCCCGGACGACATCCCGGCGATCGTGGCCATGCTCGCCGACGACCCCCTGGGCGCCCAACGCGAGTCGCCCGACGACCTGACGCCTTACCGGGCGGCTTTCGAGCGCCTGGACACCGACCCGAACCAGCATCTCGTCGTGGCGGTCCGCGACGGCCGGGTGATCGGGACGCTCCAGCTCACGATCATTCCGGGCCTCTCCCGCAGGGGCGCGACCCGTTCCCTCATCGAGGCCGTACGGATTCACGCCGACGAGCGCGGCAGCGGGCTGGGCAGCGAGCTGATCCAATGGGCCGTCGACACCTCCCGCCACCTCGGCTGCCATCTGGTACAGCTCACCTCGGACAAGGCGCGCACCGACGCCCACCGCTTCTACGAGCGGCTGGGTTTCACCGCCTCGCACGAGGGTTTCAAGCTGAACCTCTGATACCGCGACGGATGGAGCCAAAGGGCCCTGTTTCACGTGAAACAGGGCCCTTCGTCAACGGCTTGCTACGGCTGGGCGATCCCCCGCCAGCCCTCCGGGTCCACCCCACCGGGCACCGGCGCACCCTCCTCGTACGGCTGGCGCGTGAACACGAACGACCCGAGGTCCAGGTGACTCACCGTTCCGTCCGGGCGTCGTACGGCCTCCAGCGCCTCCCCGGCGTAGTAGCCCTCCAGCCCCGTCCAGGTGCCGTCACCATTCGGCCGGAACCGGGTACGGCGGCCGCCTCCGGCCAGCGGCCCCAGCGAGATGCCGTCGGCCAGGACCCGCAGGACGTAGGGGTGTGTGCCCCAGTACCAGGGCCCGGCCAACTCCAGCACCGACCGGTCGACTTCACGCAAGGGGCGCCACGGCTCGGGGATGCGGGGTTCGGCCTCGGCGACGATGCGGAGGAGGTCGGCGCCCACCGCGCCGACCGCGGGGCCGCTGGTGCAGTTGGCCAGCACCACCGCCGCCACGTCGTCCGCCACGCTGAACGTGAGGGTCGCCAGGAAACCCGGCAGCGAGCCGGAGTGCCCGGCGAGCAGCCGGCCGTCCCGGTGCTGGATCTGGAGCCCGAGACCGTACGTGGCGCCGTCCACCACGTCCGCGGGCTCGGCGGGGGCGGCAGGCGTACGCATCTCTCGTACCGACTCGGCGCTCAGCACCCGGTCGTCCCCCTGGACCAGGAACGCGGCGAAGCGGGCCAGGTCGCCCGTGGTGGACCAGAGTTGGCCGGCCGGGGCCATCAGACCGAGGTCCTCCAACGGCTCGGGCAGCAGTGCGTCGGCCCAGGGATGCACCGCCCAGCCGCCCGCGTGCGGCGCCTCGGGCTGGGCGCTGGTGCGGTGGAGGCCCAGAGGCTGGAGCACTTCGGCGCGCAGCACCTGCTCCCAGGGGGCGCCCCGGAGTTCCTCCACCAGGGAGCCGAGCAGGGTGTAACCGGGGTTGGAGTAGTGGTGGCGCCGCCCGGCCGGGTGCAGCAGGGGCTTCTCACCGAGCACGTCGCTCAGCTCGGGGCGCGTCGAGCCCGGTGTCCGCTCCCACCAGGGCCCCGGTGACTCGGCGGCCAATCCGGCGGTGTGCGCCAGTAGTTCGGCGATGGTCGCCTCACCGGCGCCGGTGCCGGGCAGATGCTTCTCGAGCGGGTCGTTGAGGTCGAGCACGCCCTCGTCCCGCAGCCGCAGCACCAGAACGGCGGTGAAGGTCTTGGTGATGGAGCCGATCCGGTACTGCACGTCCTCGTCCGGTCCGTGCCCGTCCACCGAGGTCCGCGCACCGTGCCACACCGCCCGGCCCCCGCGCACGACCGCGGCCACGAGCGAGGGCGCCCGCCCCTCGGCCTGCGCGACGGCGATCCGGTGCGTCAGCGCCCGGCGCGTCGCCGGAAGCAGCTCTTCGTCCCATGTCGTCATGTGCCCAGTCCACCTGCTGGGACGGGCCACGTCGAGCGCATTCCGTCCAGGGGGTGTCTTGTCGGTCAGGCGGGAGCAGGGAGCCATGCCAGGCGTCGCGAGTCCGGCGTGATCGGCACGACACCTTCAAGGGGTGGATCAGGTCTGGGCCATGTCCACGAAGCGGGAGTAGTGGCCCTGGAAGGCGACGGTGATCGTGGCCGTGGGACCGTTTCGGTGCTTGGCCACGATCAGGTCGGCCTCGCCCGCTCGGGGGGACTCCTTCTCGTAGGCGTCCTCGCGGTGCAGCAGGATGACCATGTCGGCGTCCTGCTCGATGGAGCCCGACTCACGCAGGTCGGAGACCATGGGCTTCTTGTCGGTGCGCTGCTCGGGACCACGGTTGAGCTGGGAGAGCGCGATCACCGGGATCTCCAGCTCCTTGGCGAGCAGCTTGAGGTTACGGGACATGTCCGAGACCTCCTGCTGCCGGCTCTCGGCCCGCTTGGAGCCACCGGACTGCATGAGCTGGAGGTAGTCGATGACGACCAGCTTCAGATCGTTTCGCTGCTTGAGGCGACGGCACTTCGCGCGGATCTCCATCATCGACAGGTTCGGGGAGTCGTCGATGTAGAGCGGCGCGGCCGACACGTCCGGCATCCGGCGGGCCAGGCGCGTCCAGTCCTCGTCGGTCATCGTGCCGGAGCGCATGTGGTGCAGGGCGACGCGGGCCTCGGCGGACAGCAGACGCATGGCGATCTCGTTGCGGCCCATTTCGAGGGAGAAGACCACGCTGGGCAGGTTGTGCTTGATCGACGCGGCCCGCGCGAAGTCCAGCGCGAGCGTCGACTTACCCATGGCCGGACGAGCGGCGATGACGATCATCTGGCCGGGGTGCAGGCCGTTGGTCAGCGAGTCGAAGTCGGTGAACCCGGTGGGCACGCCGGTCATCTCGCCGCTGCGTGAGCCGATCGCCTCGATCTCGTCGAGCGCGCCCTCCATGATGTCGCCGAGCGGCAGGTAGTCCTCGCTGGTGCGCTGCTCGGTGACCGCGTAGATCTCGGCCTGGGCGCTGTTGACGATCTCGTCGACATCGCCGTCGGCCGCGTATCCCATCTGCGTGATGCGCGTGCCGGCCTCCACCAGGCGGCGCAGGACGGCACGCTCGTGGACGATCTCCGCGTAGTACTCGGCGTTGGCCGCGGTCGGCACCGTCTGGACGAGGGTGTGCAGATAGGCGGCGCCGCCGACCTTGTTGATCTCGCCGCGCTTGGTGAGTTCGGCCGCGATGGTGATGGGGTCGGCCGGCTCGCCCTTGGCATAGATGTCGAGGATCGCCGTGTAGATCGTCTCGTGCGCCGGCTTGTAGAAGTCGTGGCCCTTGAGGATCTCGACCACGTCGGCGATGGCGTCCTTGGACAGCAGCATGCCGCCCAGCACCGACTGCTCGGCGTCCAGATCCTGCGGGGGCACCCGTTCGAAGGCGGAACCCCCGCCTTCCCAGCCGCCGTTCTCACGGCCGCGCTCGTGCTGCTCGTCACGGCCGCCGCGGCCGGAGTCACCGCGGCGCCGGGAGGCGGGGAGACGATCGCTGGGACCGCTGTCGGCCCACGGATCGTCCAAGGGCTCGGAAATGCTCACCGAGCCACCTCCTCCCGTCCGCCGGAGCGGACCTCGCCGTGTCCCCTGTTCTACGGCACGGCACTGACAAAATGAGAGGCCCAACTCCGGTTCCGGCGCGTCGTATATGTGACGTTTCCACGGCCGGGAGAGGGAGCGGGCGCCGGACCACGGTAGGCCCCCCGGCACCGTCAGCCAATCTGGTTATCCACAGGCCATGTGGACGACGGTCCATATGCTGTGGAGAACTCCCCGAAACCTGTGCACGACCCGGTGGACAGCCCTGTGAACAAGACCTCGCCCTCCTCGCCCGGATGCCACTGACCTGCATCTTTACCGTCCACCGGCTGTGCAGAAGAAAAACTTTTCCAGTCGGACCAAGATCACCTCGAACGCCACCCGAAACCTTGCCAAGCGGAAACGAGAGTAAGGGGCACAGGCTAGTTGTATCTCTTACCTGTGGAAGATTAGATTGGTGCGCATGACACAGGCTCCCGCGATCCCCAAGGCCACCCGGCGACGCCATGACCGCGAGATCGTGGCACTCGCCGTACCGGCCTTCGGCGCGCTGGTCGCCGAGCCCCTCTTCGTCATGGCCGACAGCGCGATCGTCGGCCATCTCGGCACCGCCCAGCTCGCCGGTCTCGGCGTGGCCTCCGCACTCCTCACCACCGCGGTGAGCATCTTCGTCTTCCTCGCCTACGCGACCACGGCGGCGGTCGCCCGCCGGGTCGGCGCGAACGATCTGCGGGCCGCTATCCGCCAGGGCATGGACGGCATCTGGCTGGCCCTGCTCATCGGCGCCGCTGTGATCGCCGTCGTCCTGCCCCTCGCACCCGCCATCGTGAATCTTTTCGGCGCCTCCGCCACCGCGGCGCCCTACGCCACCACCTACCTGCGCATCTCCGCCCTCGGCATCCCGGCCATGCTGGCCGTCCTGGCCGCCACCGGCGTGCTGCGCGGACTCCAGAACACCAGGACCCCGCTCTACGTGGCGATCGGTGGCTTCATCGCCAACGCCGCCCTCAACGCCGTACTTGTCTACGGCGCCGGACTCGGCATCGCGGGTTCCGCCTGGGGCACCGTGATCGCCCAGTGCGGCATGGCCGTCGTCTATCTCTGGGTGGTCGTCCGGGGTGCGCGGCGCCACGGAGCCTCCCTGCGTCCTGACCTCGCCGGTATCCGCGCCTCGGCACAGGCCGGCGTACCGCTGCTCGTCCGCACCCTGTCCCTGCGGGCCATCCTCATGATCGCCACGGCGATGGCAGCCCGGCTCGGGGACGCCGAGATCGCCGCTCATCAGATCGTGCTGTCCCTGTGGAGCCTGCTGGCCTTCGCCCTGGACGCCATCGCCATCGCCGGACAGGCGATCATCGGCCGCTACCTCGGCGCCGACGACGCACCCGGCGCCCGCGCGGCCTGCCGCCGCATGGTGCAGTGGGGCATCGCCACCGGAGTGGTCCTCGGGCTCCTCGTCGTGGCCGCGCGACCGCTGTTCCTGCCGCTCTTCACCAGTGATGCCGGGGTCAAGGACGTGGCGCTGCCGGCGCTGCTGGTGGTCGCCCTGTCCCAGCCCATCTGTGGCATCGTCTTCGTGCTGGACGGGGTACTGATGGGCGCCGGTGACGGCCCCTACCTGGCCTGGGCCATGGTGGTCACCCTGGCGGTCTTCACTCCGGTCGCGCTGCTCGTGCCCACGCTGGGTGGCGGTCTCACCGCGATCTGGGCGGCCATGACGCTGATGATGACGGTCCGAATGGTGACCCTCTGGCTGCGTGCCCGTTCCGGCCGCTGGATCGTGACGGGTGCGACCCGCTGACCGTTTCACGTGAAACGTGCCGTGGTTTCCGCACCTGGTCAGGGCCCTGAGCACATGAGAAAGGGGCCGCATCCTCGAAAGGATGCGGCCCCTCACCAGCTCAAACGAGCCGAGCGGTCACAGCGATCAGGCCGCGACGACCTCGAGGGTCACCTTGGCGGCAACCTCGGGGTGCAGACGCACGGACGTCTCGTGGGCGCCCAGGGTCTTGATCGGAGCGGTCAGCTCGATGCGGCGCTTGTCGACCTCGGGGCCACCGGAAGCCTTGATCGCGGAAGCGATGTCGGCCGGGGTGACGGAACCGAAGAGACGACCGGCGTCGCCGGAGCGGACGGCCAGACGGACCTTGACACCCTCGAGCTGGCCCTTGATCTGGTTGGCCTGCTCGATGGTCTGGATCTCGTGGATCTTGCGGGCGCGACGGATCTGCGCCACGTCCTGCTCGCCACCCTTGGTCCAGCGGATAGCGAACTTCCGCGGGATCAGGTAGTTACGGGCGTACCCGTCCTTGACGTCGACGACATCGCCGGCGGCACCGAGGCCGGAGACCTCGTGGGTGAGGATGATCTTCATGTGTAGGTCACCCTTCCTTAGCGCGCGGTGGACGTGTAGGGCAGCAGCGCCATCTCACGGCTGTTCTTGACGGCCGTGGCGACGTCACGCTGGTGCTGCGTGCAGTTGCCGGTCACGCGGCGGGCACGGATCTTGCCGCGGTCGGAAATGAACTTCCGCAGCATGTTCGTGTCCTTGTAGTCCACGTACGTGACCTTGTCCTTGCAGAAAGCGCAGACCTTCTTCTTAGGCTTGCGCACAGGCGGCTTCGCCATGGTGTTTCTCCTGTGTGATCAAGAAGTGGGATGCGAGCCCTTAGAAGGGGGGCTCGTCCGAGTAGCCGCCACCGCCGCCGGAGCCGGAACCGCCGCCCCAGCCGCCGCCACCCTGGTTGCCACCGGCGGGAGCGCCGGAAGCCCACGGGTCGTCGGCCTGGGCACCGCCCTGGTTGCCGCCGCCGGAGCCACCGCCCCAGCCGCCACCACCCTGGCCCTGGTTGCCACCGCCGCCGTAACCGCCCTGGCCACCGCGGGCGCCGCCGGAGGTCTTGGTGACCTTCGCCGTCGCGTTGCGCAGGCTGGGGCCGACTTCCTCGACGTCCAGCTCGTAGACCGTGCGCTTGACACCCTCGCGGTCCTCGTACGACCGCTGCTTCAGCCGGCCCTGCACGATGACGCGCATGCCTCGCTGGAGCGACTCCGCGACGTTCTCCGCCGCCTGACGCCAGACCGAGCAGGTCAGGAACAGGCTCTCGCCGTCCTTCCACTCATTGGTCTGACGGTCGAAGGTGCGGGGAGTGGACGCGACGCGGAACTTTGCGACCGCCGCACCGGAAGGGGTGAAGCGCAGCTCGGGGTCGTCGACAAGATTGCCGACGACCGTGATGACGGTCTCGCCTGCCATGGGGAACCTCTCGGCGGGATTGCTCTGGCTGCTTGGTTGCTGCTACTCGAATCCCGAGATCAGCTGAGCGGAAAAGCTCAGTGCATCTCGGGGCGGAGGACCTTGGTCCGGAGGACCGACTCGTTCAGGTTCATCTGGCGGTCGAGCTCCTTGACGACCGCAGGCTCGGCCTGCAGGTCGATGACCGAGTAGATGCCCTCGGGCTTCTTCTTGATCTCGTACGAGAGACGACGACGGCCCCAGGTGTCGACCTTTTCCACCTTGCCGCCGCCATCGCGGACGACAGAGAGGAAGTTCTCGATCAGCGGGGAGACAGAACGCTCCTCGAGATCGGGGTCGAGGATGACCATCACCTCGTAGTGACGCATGTGGAACCCACCTCCTTTGGACTCAGCGGCCACGGTCGTTCCGTGGCAGGAGGGTCGTGATGCGTGAGCAACGGTATCGGCCGCCACTGACAATCGGAGGTTCCGCGAGGAACCGTCCACAGTGGGCCGCCACGGGCCAGGGCAGACACCGGTGCAGACGTTACAGACTACCCGCCCACCCGCTTCCGGTTGAAATCCGGCCCTGGATGCCCGCAATCTGTACACATCGGGTGTGTAGGGCGCTACAGTGCGCCGCGATCCGCAGGAGGTGCCTCATGACACAGGCAGTGCGACCGACCACCGCCGGTTCCCTCTTCGCCAGTGACGGAAAGCCCCATCCACTCCAGGACACCCTGACGGTGGTGACGCTCGTCCTGGGCGTGCTCGCCTTCGTCACCTGCTTCATCGACGGTCTCCACCTGGTGGCCTCCTGGGCCGGTCTGATCGGCATGATCACCGGCGCCTACGGCCAGTGGGTCTCCATCACCACCCGGGAGCGCTTCGGCCTGATCGTCGGGCTCGGCGCCTCCGGGGTCGGCTTCCTCATCGGCATGGCCAACGGCGGTCTGTTCGGCGGTCTCATCGGCGGCTGACCCCACCTGCCGCCCGTTCAGGACGGCATCACGAGCACCCGGAATGTTCCGGTCCGCGAGCGGGCCGGAACACCGGTGCTGTACGCCCCATTCGGGGCGCTCGCAGGGCGCAGTAGGCTTCGGCGCGAGAGCCGGAGCCCCTGATCCCATGGGGACACACCAGCCCGAGGAGCGCCCCGACATGAGTCTGACCCTGAGGACCATCAGCCGCGAGCAGCATCTGGCATACATCCAGAGCCTGCCGTCGGCCAGTCACATGCAGGTCCCCGCATGGGCCGACGTGAAGGCGGAGTGGCGTTCGGAGAACCTCGGCTGGTTCGACGAGCGCACCGGCGAGATGGTCGGCGCCGGTCTGGTCCTCTACCGCCAGCTTCCCAAGATCAAGCGCTACCTCGCCTATCTCCCCGAGGGTCCGGTCATCAACTGGTTCTCGCCGAACCTGGAGGACTGGCTCCAGCCGATGCTGGCCCACCTCAAGCAGCAGGGCGCGTTCTCGGTCAAGATGGGCCCGCCGGTGATCATCCGTCGCTGGAACGCGGAGACCATCAAGAAGGGCATCCAGAGCCCGGACGTGAAGCGGCTGCGCGACATGGAGGCCGACTTCATCGAGCCGCGCGCCTTCGAGGTGTCCGACAAGCTGCGCCGCATGGGCTGGCAGCAGGGCGAGGACGGCGGCGCCGGCTTCGGCGACGTCCAGCCGCGCTACATCTTCCAGGTGCCGCTCGCCAACCGCTCGCTGGAAGAGGTGCACAAGCAGTTCAACCAGCTGTGGCGCCGCAACATCAAGAAGGCCGAGAAGGCCGGCGTCGAGGTCGTCCAGGGCGGTTACCAGGACCTGGAGGAGTGGCAGCGGCTGTACGAGATCACCGCGGTCCGCGACCACTTCCGGCCACGCCCCCTGTCGTACTTCCAGCGCATGTGGACGGCCCTCAACACCGAGGACCCCAACCGGATGCGGCTGTACTTCGCCCGGCACAACGGCGTGAACCTGTCGGCGGCCACCATGCTGATCGTCGGCGGCCACGTCTGGTACTCCTACGGCGCCTCCGACAACATCGGCCGTGAGGTCCGCCCCTCCAACGCCATGCAGTGGCGGATGCTGCGCGACGCCTACGCGCTCGGTGCCACCGTCTACGACCTGCGCGGCATCTCCGACTCGCTGGACGAGACGGACCACCTGTTCGGCCTGATCCAGTTCAAGGTCGGCACCGGCGGCCAGGCGGCCGAGTACCTCGGCGAGTGGGACTTCCCGCTGAACAAGCTGCTGCACAAGGCGCTCGACATCTACATGTCGCGACGCTGAGCGGCGGGCGGCCGCCCGTCCCGCCTTCTGGTTCCATAGCCTTCACAAGGCTTCATCGTCACCCGTCCCCGTACACCCCCTCGGGGACGTCCCTCTGAATCCACCGCAGCCACGAGAAAGGTTCCGGGTCCGGCCATGGCGCTCACGCTCTACGTCGACACCGCGCGCTGGCGTGCGCACCACAAGCACGTGCAGGAGCAGTTCCCAGGACTCGTCCCGGTCTGCAAGGGCAACGGCTACGGCTTCGGTCACGAACGACTCGCGGAGGAGGCCACCCGGCTGGGCTCCGACATGCTGGCCGTCGGCACCACCTACGAGGCCGCGCGCATCAAGGACTGGTTCAGCGGCGACCTGCTCGTGCTGACGCCGTACCGGCGCGGCGAGGAGCCGGTGCCGCTGCCGGACCGGGTGGTCCGCTCGGTGTCGTCGGTCGACGGGGTGTACGGCCTGGTGGGTGCCCGTGTCGTCATCGAGGTGATGTCCTCGATGAAGCGGCACGGCATCAGCGAGCACGAACTGCCGCAGCTCCACCAGGCCATAGAAAACGTCCGCCTGGAGGGCTTCGCCATCCACCTGCCGCTGGACCGCACCGACGGCTCGGACGCCGTCGAGGAGGTCATCGGGTGGATGGACCGGCTGCGCGCGGCCCGGCTGCCGTTGCACACGATGTTCGTCAGCCACCTCAAGGCCGATGAACTGGTCCGGCTCCAGCAGCAGTTCCCGCAGACCCGCTTCCGCGCGCGGATCGGCACCCGGCTGTGGCTGGGCGACCACGACGCCACCGAGTACCGCGGCGCCGTCCTGGACGTCACAAGGGTGACCAAGGGCGACCGCTTCGGCTACCGGCAGCAGAAGGTGGCCTCGGACGGCTTCCTGGTGGTCGTGGCGGGCGGTACGTCGCACGGGGTGGGCCTGGAGGCCCCGAAGGCCCTGCACGGCGTCATGCCGCGTGCCAAGGGCGTGGCGCGGGCCGGCCTCGCCACGGTGAACCGGAACCTCGCGCCGTTCGTCTGGGGCGGCAAGCAGCGCTGGTTCGCGGAGCCGCCGCACATGCAGGTGTCGATCCTGTTCGTCCCCTCCGACGCTCCCGAGCCGAAGGTCGGGGACGAGCTGGTGGCCCATCTGCGGCACACCACGACGACGTTCGACCGGATCGTGGACCGCTAGGACCGCTGGGGCCGGACCTGAGGCCGACGGAAAGGCCGTGCACGGAATCTCGTGCACGGCCTTCCTCATACCCTCGGGGCGTGTTCGCTCAGAGCGAACGACCGTCGTGGGGCACGGGTTCCGGGCCGCCCCAGTCCGTCCGCGACGGCTCCTCGGGCGCCTCGGGCTCCGGGTGCCGGAGCCCGCGCAGGACGAAGTGGTCGGCCGCGCCGTCGAGTACGCCGCCTGAGGGGTCGTCGTCCCCGGCCCGGCGCACCACGTCCCGTTCCGGGCGGAGGATGTCGCGCACGACGACGGCGCACAGGTACAGGGTGCCGAGCAGGTGCAGGGCGATCGCCCAGTGGTAGCCCTCGGTGGGCAGACCCTTGTGGGCGTCTCCGCTGGTCGTGTACGCGAGGTAGAACCAGATGCCGAGGAAGTACGCCACCTCGCACGCCTGCCAGATCAGGAAGTCCCGCCACTTGGGCCGGGCGAGGACCGCCAGCGGCACCAGCCAGAGCACGTACTGGGGCGAGTAGACCTTGTTGGTGAGGATAAAGGCCGCCACCATCAGGAAGGCCAGCTGGGCGAAGCGCGGCCGGCGCGGCGCGGTGAACGTCAGCGCCGCGATGGCGAGGAACGACAGCACCACCAGGGCACTGGCCGTGGTGTTCACGAAGTCGATGCTCGGCGGGTTACTGGAGTTCTGGGACCAGATCAGCCAGAACGAGCCGAAGTCGATGCCCCGGTCATGGCTGAACGTATAGAACTTCGACCAGCCCTCGAAGGCGAACAGCATCACCGGGACGTTCACCACGAGCCAGGCGCCCGTCGCGCCGCCGACCGCCCGGAAGAACTCCCGCCACTTTCCCGCCCGCCAGCACAGCACCAGCAGGGGGCCGAGCAGGACGAGGGGATAGAGCTTGGCGGCCGTGGCGAGGCCCAGGAGCACGCCGAAGGCGACGGCCCGGCCACGGGACCACATCAGCATCGCGGCGGCCGTCAGGGCCACCGCCAGGAGGTCCCAGTTGATGGTGGCGGTCAGCGCGAAGGCCGGAGCCAGAGCGAGCAGCAGGCCGTCCCAGGGGCGGCGGCGGTGGGTACGGCTGACGCAGACGGCGATGACGGCCGCGCAGACCATCAGCATCCCCGCGTTGACGAACCAGTACCACTGCTCCTGCCGCTGGATACCGCCGCTGCCCGGTGTGAGCCAGGAAGCGACCTCCATGAACACGCCGGTCAGCACCGGGTACTCGAGGTAGTCCATGTCGCCGGGCAGCTTGTCGAAGTACGGCACGAGCCCGTCGGCGAAGCCACGCCCCTGGTAGAGGTGGGGGATGTCCGAATAGCAGGCGTGCGTGTACTGCGAGCTGGCCCCGAAGAACCAGGCGCCGTCGTAGCAGGGGGCCTTCTGGACGAGCCCGAGGGCGAACATGCCGATCGCCACGAGGACGACGACCCGGACCGGCGTCCACCAGGACGTCCCGGTCAGGGCGCGTCGCCCGAGGGGGCCGCCGAACAGCTCGCTGCCGGCCGCGGCGATCTCGTCCTCCCGCGTCGGTCGTACCGTCTCCGGTTCACGCACGCGCGCGGGCGTCGTCTCTGCACTGGGCATGGGGCACATCCTGCCGTACTCGCTCGGGAAAACGCCGAGGGCCGCCGCACCTGGTCGGTGCGGCGGCCCTTGTTTCACGTGAAACACCCACGACGGTCGAAACGAACGCCAATCGGGCAGATGGCCCTACTGGCCTGCCTGACCTCCGAACAATCCTCCGCCGTTACTCCCATTGGTCCCACCGTTGCCATTACCCCTGACGCCACCGGTTCCTGGTGAGGTCGAGTCGGTCGGTGAGGCGCTGGTTCCGCCATCGGCACCACCGGGTCCGGTGCCGCCGTTGTCGTTGCAGAAGAACCGGCAGGTCTCGCTCTCGGAGGGCGAGGGCGACGGCGAGGACTCGCTCGGCGACGGGCTCGGCGACTCGGTCGGCGTCGGGGTGGCCGTGATGCTCGGCTTCGGGGTCGGCGTGGGGGCGCCCACCTCGTTGTGGATCTTGCCGATCTTGATCGGGTCCGGGAAGCCGGGGTCGTTCTTGCCCTTCAGCGCGGCCAGCATGTATTCGGTCCACACCGAGGTCGGGATGTCACCACCGTGGATGGAGTCCGTGCCGGCCGTGCCGTTCATCGACAGCAGACGGTGATCCTTGGGGTTCTCACGGAACATCGCCACCGAGGTGGAGAGCTGCTGGGTGTAGCCGACGAACCAGGCCGACTTGTTCTCGTCGGTGGTACCGGTCTTGCCGGCGGCCGTACGGCCCAGCGCCCTGGCGTTCTGACCCGTACCGTTCTGGATCACGTTCTCCAGGACGTCGGTGACGTTGTTGGCGATGCTGGAGTCCATCACCTGCTTGGGCTTCGGCTTGGTGAAGCCCCTCAGCTCCTCGCCGTCCTTCTTGACCATGGTGACCGAATAGGGGTCCGCCTGCTTGCCGGACGCGGCGAACGTCGCGTACGAGTCCGCCATGCGGATCGCGCTGGGGGTGGAGGTGCCGATGGCGAAGGACGGGTTCAGGTCCTTTGCCATACTCCCCTCCAGGATGCCGGTGGAACGGGCCATGTCCCGGACCTTCGACATGCCGACATCGACACCGAGCTGCACGAACGGCGTGTTGACCGACTGCTCCATCGCCTTGCGCAGGGTGATGTAGCCCCAGGGGTGGTCGCTCTCGTTCGCCTGGAAGAAGAACGAGTTGTCCTTGTTGAGGTAGTACGAGCCGTCCGGCCGGCGGACCTTGAGGTGGTCGTTGCCGTTGTACTTGCTCAGCGGGGAGATGCCCTCACCGTTGGAGTTGTACGTGCCGTCCTGCATGGCCGCGGCCAGCACGTACGGCTTCCAGGTCGATCCCACCGGGACACCGGAGGTGTCGGCGTTGTTCGTGAAGTGGCCGTTCTCGTAGCCGTCGCCGCCGTAGAGGGCGACGATCGCGCCGTCGTTGGGCACCACCGAGGCCGCGCCGAACTGGACGTACTTGTCCTTCTCCTTGGTCTCGGGCTTCAGCCGCGACTTCTGGATCTTCTTCACCGCCGCGGTCAGGGCGTCGACCTTGTTCTTCTGGAAGGTCGTGGTGATCTGGTAACCGCCCTGGTCGAACTTGGCCTCCGTGATGTCGGAGTGGTTCAGAACGTACTTCTTCGCCGTGTCGACCATGTAACTGATCTGGCCGTTCATACCCCTGGTCGCCTTGCGGCCCTGAGGCATGGGGTACTTGCTGATCGCCTTCTGGTAGTCGGCGTCGGTGAGGCGCTTGTCCTTGTGCATCTCACCGAGAATCCAGCGCCAGCGCCCCTGGGAGCGGGCGGTGTTCGCCGTCTGCGTCGCGTTCTTGTCGAGATCCGCGTTGCCGGCCGGGTCGTAGTAGGTCGGCCCCTTCAGCAGGGCGGCGAGCACGGCGCACTGACTTGCCGAGAGGTCCTTGGCGTCCTTGCCGTAGTACGTCTGCGCGGCGGCCTGGATGCCGTAGGCGCCTCGCCCGTAGTACGAGGTGTTCAGGTAGCCCTGCATGATCTGGTCTTTGCTGAGCTTCGTGCCCACCTTCAGGGAGATGAACATCTCCGTGAACTTACGGGTGAGCGTCTGGTCCTGGCTCAGGTAGGTGTTCTTGACGAACTGCTGGGTGATCGTGGAGCCACCCTGGGTCTGCCCGCCGCGCGCCATGTTGGCCAGGGCCCGCGCGATGCCCATGGGGTCCACGCCCGAGTCCTGGTAGAAGCTCTTGTTCTCCGCGGAGATCACCGCGTACTGCATGGCCTTGGGGATCTTGTCGATCGTGAGGTTCTGCCGGTTCACACCGGTGCCCGTGGCCACCATCTGGGTTCCGTCGGACCAGTAGTAGACGTTGTTCTGCGACTTCGCGGCGTCGTTCTCGCTGGGAATGTTGACCAGCGCGTAGCCCACCCCGGCCATGACGACCAAACTGCCCACGAACCCGATGCCCAGCCCGGTGGTCAGCCGCCAGGACGGTACCCAGCGCCGCCAGCCGTGCTTGCCCACGCGGGGATAGTCGATGAACCGGGGTTCTGCCGGTGGCCCCTGGTCCCGGCCCCGGCCGCCACCCGGGGGAGCGTTGTCCGCGCCCCGGCGACGCCCGCCGCCTCTCTGGGCAGCACGGCGCGCCTCGGCACGGCTGCCGTACTCACGCCCATCACCCCCGGAGCCATAGGCGTCCGGTCCCTGGGAATGAGACCCATAGGAGTGGTCGGAGGCCCCGTTGGCGCCTCGCGGTGCCGCGGGACGGCCGGAGGGCGGGCCGGACTGGCCGCGTCGGGCCGCCCGTCCGCCTCCCTGCGGCTGCGGCGGTTTGCGACGGTGCTCGCTCATCGAACGATTACTCCTCGGGCAGGCGCATCCGTGCGCGCCTGGAAACAGCGGCTGGTTTCCGGTCCCCCCGAAGTACGGATGCGGTCGTTGCTGCATTCACCCGTACTGCACCGAGGATCACGACGCTCCCCAAGCGCCCCTTGGTTCCCGGTGTTGTGCATGCCGCACAGACTACGCACCGCCAAAACCCTCCGAGCCCCGAAGTTCACCCCAAAACAGGCAACTTGCCTCGTACGAATCGGTGATGTGATCCCGTTCACCATCGACCCTCTTGTCGCATGCCATGCGTCGTTCTATCGTCGTGATGTATCGAGTCGATACATCAGAGCGAGATAAAAGCGCTGTGTGCCGAGAGGAGGCGATCATGAGCCGTCGTTCAGGCATCCTTGAGTTCGCCGTGCTCGGGCTGCTGCGCGAGTCGCCGATGCACGGCTACGAGCTGCGCAAGCGACTCAACACGTCCCTGGGTGTGTTCCGGGCGTTCAGCTACGGGACGCTCTACCCCTGCCTCAAGACGCTGGTCACCAACGGCTGGTTGATCGAGGAACCGGGGAACACCCATGAAGACGCTCTGGCCGCCCCTCTCACCGGACGCCGCGCCAAGATCGTCTACCGGCTGACGGCCGAAGGTAAGGAGCACTTCGAGGAACTCCTGTCGCAGACCGGCCCCGACGCATACGAGGACGAGCACTTCGCCGCCCGGTTCGCCTTCTTCGGGCAGACCTCACGCGATGTGCGCATGCGTGTGCTGGAGGGCCGGCGCAGCCGGCTGGAGGAGCGCCTGGAGAAGATGCGCGCCTCGCTGGCACGCACTCGGGAGCGCCTCGACGACTACACGCTCGAACTTCAGCGCCACGGAATGGAGTCCGTGGAGCGCGAAGTGCGCTGGCTGAACGAGCTGATCGAGAGCGAGCGGGCCGGGCGGGACCTGAAGGGTCCCGAGTCCGGCGGTTCCGCTCAGCAGGACACCACATCTGGATCGACGGGCGGCCTGCCCCGTCCCAGGGATCTTCCGGGGACGGATACGCCCGGCGACACCGCCACGTGACGGCCCACCAGGGCCTCACTCGTACACACAGGGAGCAACCGGAATGGGTTCGGTTCGCGTAGCCATCGTCGGTGTCGGCAACTGCGCCGCGTCGCTGGTGCAGGGAGTCGAGTACTACAAGGACGCCGACCCGGCGGCCAAGGTACCCGGCCTGATGCACGTGCAGTTCGGTGACTACCACGTGCGGGACATCGAGTTCGTCGCCGCCTTCGACGTGGACGCCAAGAAGGTCGGCCTCGACCTCGCGGACGCCATCGGCGCCTCCGAGAACAACACCATCAAGATCTGCGACGTGCCCTCCAGCGGGGTCACCGTCCAGCGCGGCCACACCCTCGACGGTCTCGGCAAGTACTACCGCGAGACCATCGAGGAGTCGGACGCCGAGCCGGTCGACATCGTCCAGACCCTGAAGGACAAGCAGGTCGACGTCCTGGTCTGCTACCTCCCCGTGGGCTCCGAGGACGCGGCGAAGTACTACGCCCAGTGCGCCATCGACGCCAAGGTCGCCTTCGTCAACGCCCTCCCGGTCTTCATCGCCGGCACCAAGGAGTGGGCGGACAAGTTCACCGAGGCCGGTGTGCCGATCGTCGGTGACGACATCAAGTCCCAGGTGGGCGCCACCATCACGCACCGCGTCATGGCGAAGCTGTTCGAGGACCGCGGTGTGATCCTGGACCGCACGATGCAGCTCAACGTCGGCGGCAACATGGACTTCAAGAACATGCTCGAGCGCGAGCGCCTGGAGTCCAAGAAGATCTCCAAGACGCAGGCCGTCACCTCCCAGATCCCCGACCGGGACCTCGGCGAGAAGAACGTCCACATCGGCCCGTCCGACTACGTGGCCTGGCTGGACGACCGCAAGTGGGCCTACGTCCGCCTGGAGGGCCGTGCGTTCGGCGATGTTCCGCTGAACCTCGAGTACAAGCTGGAGGTCTGGGACTCCCCGAACTCCGCCGGTGTCATCATCGACGCCCTGCGTGCCGCGAAGATCGCCAAGGACCGGGGTGTCGGCGGCCCGATCCTGTCGGCCTCCTCGTACTTCATGAAGTCCCCGCCGGTTCAGTACTTCGACGACGAGGCCCGCGAGAACGTCGAGAAGTTCATCCGCGGCGACGTCGAGCGCTAGGCGCCGCTCGCCCGACAACGCTCCTGCCAGGGCTGTGAGGGTCCCTGGGGTCTGCCGACCCCGGGGACCTTCCCCATGTGTGAGGCTGTGCCCATGCCCGTCGTCCGTGATCTGCGCCTGCTGCTGCGCGAGCGGGACTTCCGGCGCCTGCTGTACGTCCGCCTGCTCTCCCAAGGCTCGGACGGCGTCTACCAGATCGCCCTCGCCTCGTACGTCGTCTTCTCCCCCGAGAAGCAGACCTCGGCCCCGGCGATCGCCTCCGCGATGGCGGTCCTGCTGCTGCCCTATTCGCTGGTCGGCCCCTTCGCGGGGGTGTTGCTGGACCGCTGGCGCCGTCGTCAGGTCTTCGTCCACGGCAATGTGCTGCGCGCCCTGCTGGCGGCCATCGCCGCCGTACTGATGACCGTGCACGCGCCGGACTGGCTGTTCTACGCCTCCGCGCTGTGCGTCACCGCCGTCAACCGGTTCGTCCTCGCGGGCCTCTCGGCGGCACTTCCCCGCGTGGTCGGTACCGAGCGCCTGGTGCTGGCCAACTCCCTCTGCCCGACCGCCGGAACACTGGCCGCCACCCTCGGTGCCGCCCTGGCCTTCGGCGTACGGTTCGTCACGGCGGACTCGGACGCGGCGGTGGTACTGCTCGGCGCCCTGCTGTATCTCTGCGCGGGTCTGACCGCCCTGACCATGGCCCCCTCCCTGCTCGGCCCTGACCGGCCCCCGGTGCTGCCCCGGCTGCGCACCGTCCTCGCCGACACGGCACGCGGCCTCTTGGCGGCCGTGCGGTACCTGGGCGAGCCCCGGCGCAGGGAAGCCGTCTGGGCCCTCGCGGCGATGACCTGCATGCGCTTCTGTTACGGCGCGCTGCTGGTCCTGCTGCTCATGCTGTGCCGCTACGGCCTCTCCGGAACCCCGGAGGAAGGGCTGAGTCTTCTGGGGCTGGTGCTGGGGGTCTCCGGCGCGGGGTTCTTCGTGGCGGCCGTGGTGACGCCCTGGAGCGCGGGACGGCTGGGTTTCGGGCGGTGGATCGTGGTCTGTGCGGGCGCCGCCGCCCTCCTGGTGCCGGCGCTCGGGCTTCCGTTCGCCACGGTGCCGCTGCTGATCGCGGCCTTCCTGCTGGGGCTGGTCACCCAGGGCGCCAAGATCGCCACGGACACGATCGTCCAGGCGTCGGTCGAGGACGGCTACCGGGGCCGGGTCTTCTCCGTCTATGACGTTCTCTTCAACGTCGCCTTCGTCGGCGCCGCCGGGGTGGCCGCCCTGATGCTCCCGCCGGACGGCCGGTCGGCGCTGCTGGTGATCCTCGTGGCGTTGCTCTATGCCGTCGTCACTGCGGTCATGGCTCGCTTCGAGCGGCGCCGGGAGAGCGAGAGGGGCGGTGTTTCACGTGAAACACGTCCCGGCGGCGTTCAGCTCTGCTGCTGCGCCCACCATTCCTTGAGGGCCGCGACCGCAGTGTCGTGCTCCATCGGGCCGTTCTCCAGACGCAGCTCCAGCATGTGCTTGTACGCCTGGCCGATGACCGGGCCCGGTCCGACGCCGAGGATCGTCATGATCTCGTTGCCGTCGAGGTCGGGGCGAATGGAGTCCAGCTCCTCCTTCTCCTGCAGCTCGGCGATGCGCGCCTCCAGCCCGTCATAGGCGCGGGACAGCGTGGCCGCCTTGCGCTTGTTCCGGGTCGTGCAGTCGGAGCGAGTCAGCTTGTGCAGCCGGTCCAGCAGCGGGCCCGCGTCGCGGACGTAGCGCCGGACCGCGGAATCCGTCCACTCCCCGGTGCCGTAGCCGTGGAAGCGCAGGTGCAGCTCGACCAGGCGGGAGACGTCCTTCACCAGGTCGTTGGAGTACTTCAGCGCCGTCATGCGCTTCTTGGTCATCTTGGCGCCGACCACCTCGTGGTGGTGGAAGGAGACCCGGCCGTCCTGCTCGAAACGCCGCGTCCGGGGCTTGCCGATGTCGTGCAGCAGCGCGGCGAGCCGGAGGGTGAGGTCCGGGCCGTTCTCCTCCAGATCGATCGCCTGCTCCAGCACGATCAGCGAGTGGTCGTAGACGTCCTTGTGGCGGTGGTGCTCGTCACGCTCCAGCCGGAGCGCCGGCAGCTCGGGCAGCACCTGGGCGGCGAGCCCGGTGTCGACCAGCAGAGTGAGGCCCTTACGGGGGTGCGCGGAGAGCAGCAGCTTGTTCAGCTCGTCCCGGACCCGCTCGGCCGACACGATCTCGATCCGCGCGGACATCTCCGTCATCGCGGTGACCACCGCCGGGTCCACCTCGAAGTCGAGCTGGGCGGCGAAGCGGGCGGCGCGCATCATGCGCAGCGGGTCGTCGGAGAAGGACTCCTCCGGAGTGCCAGGCGTACGCAGCACCCGTGCCGCGAGGTCCTCCAGACCGCCGTGCGGATCGATGAACTCCTTCTCCGGCAGGCCCACGGCCATCGCGTTGACGGTGAAGTCGCGCCGGACCAGGTCCTCCTCGATGGAGTCGCCGTACGACACCTCGGGCTTGCGGGAGGTGCGGTCGTACGCCTCGGAGCGGTAGGTGGTGACCTCGATCTGGTAGCCGTCCTTCTGAGCGCCCACCGTGCCGAAGGCGATCCCGACCTCCCAGACGGCGTCCGCCCAGGGCCGGACGATCCGCAGCACGTCCTCGGGGCGCGCGTCGGTCGTGAAGTCCAGGTCGTTCCCGAGCCGGCCCAGCAGCGCGTCACGGACCGAGCCGCCGACCAGGGCGAGCGAGAACCCGGCCTCCTTGAAGCGGCGGGCGAGGTCGTCGGCGACGGGGGCAACCCGCAGCAGCTCGCTCACCGCGCGCTGCTGCACCTGGCTGAGGGCAGCGGGATTGTCATCGTTGGGGTTCGGCACAACAGAAGAGGGTACGTGGCCCGGCCGCCCGGGACCGCACCCGTTTGACCGGCGCGGAGGCTCCCTGCCATACCCCCACAAGGACTCCCCTAGCGGCGGACACCGGCTCTCCGCTCCTTAATGGATATAGAGGACAGGCGGCCGCTCCGTGGCGATCTTGGGGAACGGTCCGTGGCACTCAGCCTCTGCGGTCATCGTTACCATGCGGGGACGCACATTCCGACGACCACTGATGACGACGACGAGGGACGGGCTAGCGCGTGGCCGACGCGGCTGAAATCCAGGGGCCCAGTGCCTCCCCTGCCCGCCGCCGACTGCGGCGCGCCGGAGCGCTGCTGGCGGGCGCACCGCTGCTGGCCGGGCTGCTCCAGTTGACCGCGGCCGAGCCCGCGCAGGCGGCGCCGGCGGACTCGGTGTCCGTGGCATTGGACTCACTGACGCCCAGCGCGCCCACCGAGGACGACACGCTGACCGTGTCCGGCTCCGTGATCAACAATGGCAGGCAGCCCGTGACCGGCGCCCACGTCGGCCTCCGGGTGGGCCCCCTTTTGAACACCCGCTCGGCGATCGACGGCATCGCCCAGCACCCCGACGATCTCCGCGGCGGTGCCGGCGACGAGCTCGGCGGCAAGTACACGCAGAAGTTCAGCAAGCTGATTCCGGGCGTCGCCGAGCACTTCAGCATCTCCGTGCCCGTGGACGAGCTGGACCTCGGCAAGGACGGCGTCTACTCGTTCGGTGTCTCCGTGTCCGGCAAGACCTCGGCGCGGCCCTGGGACCAGATGCTCGGCATCGAGCGGACCTTCTTGCCCTGGCAGTCGTCCGAGGCCGACACGAAGAGCCGTACGACGTTCATGTGGCCGCTGATCTCCTCCGTCCACATGACCGCCCGCACGGGCGCCGGAGAACGGCAGACCCCCGTCTTCCAGGACGACGAGCTGGCCAAGGAGATCGCCCCCGGCGGCCGCCTGGCGCAGATGATGGACCTGGGCCGGGATCTCGACGTCACCTGGGTGATCGACCCGGACCTGCTGGCCGCGGTGGACGCCATGGCCAACGGATACCGGGTCCAGCAGCCCGACGGCACCAGCAAGGCCGGCTCCCGCGAGAACCAGGACGTCGCCAAGCAGTGGCTGGCCGGTCTCCAGAAGGCCGTGGCGGACAAGGAGGTCGTCGCGCTGCCCTTCGCCGACCCGGACCTCGCCTCGCTCGCCCACACCGGCACCAGCGTCACCGGCTCGCTCAGCCACCTCAAGGACGCCACCGATGTCGCCACCCTCACGGTGAAGACCGTGCTCCACGTGACGCCGACCACCGACTTCGCGTGGCCGGTGGACGGCGCCGTCGACCCCTCGATCATCAAGGTGGCCACCTCCGCCGGCGCCGACCGGGTGATCGCCCGCAGCGACAGCCTCCGGGAGTCCGCCGGGCTGCCCTACACGCCGTCCGCCGCCCGCCCGATCGGCGGCGGCACCACGGCGGTGGTCGCGGACGCGCGGATGTCCACGGCCTTCGAGGGCGACCTCACCAAGGCGGACACCTCCACGCTCGCGGTGCAGCAGTTCCTGGCACAGAGCCTCGAGGCGAACGTACAGAAGGAGGAGCAGCGCAGCTTCGTGGTCGCCCCACAGCGCACGCCGACCGCCAGCCAGGCCCAGGCGATGGCCACCGCCGTGAAGGCACTCCAGGACGGCAACTGGTCGCAGCCGGAGACCCTCACCGGCGCCGCCAACGCCAAACCCGACCCGGACGCCACCACGCGCATCCCCTCCACGTCGGCCTACCCCTCCTCGCTGCGCAAGCAGGAACTGCCGAGGAGCGCCTTCGAGCAGATCGCGGACACGCAGGACAAGCTCGACAACTTCCAGGTGATCCTCACCGACCAGTCCCGTGTGGTCACACCCTTCGGCCGGGCCATAAACCGCGGAATGTCCACGTCGTGGCGGGGACAGGCCGCCAAGGCGGACGGCTTCCGCACCGACGTGCTGAGCTATCTCGACAACCTCGGCGGCCAGGTCAAGCTGATCGACAAGTCGGAGACCAAGCTCTCCGGGCGCAGCGCCACCATCCCGGTGACCGTGCAGAACAACCTGGTCCAGCCCGTCGGCCACCTGTATCTGCGGCTCAGCTCGACCCAGCCGACCCGGCTCAAGATCGCCGGCAAGGCGTACGACGAGCAGCCCGTCGAGGTTTCCGGCGGCCACAGCCAGTCGGTGAAGTTCACCACCTCGGCCAATGCCAACGGCCGGGCCACGGTGCTCGCCCAGCTCTACACCGAGGACGGCCAGGAGTACGGCGATCCCGTCAGCTTCGACGTGAAGGTCACCGAGGTCACACCCACCGTCATGCTGGTGATCGGCGGCGGGGTGCTGCTGCTGGTCCTCGCCGGCTTCAGGATGTACACCCAGCGCAAGCGGGCGGCCGCCCGCCAGGCCGAGGAGGGCCCGGACGAGGCGGAGGCGGACTCCGGTGACGAGTCCGGGAACCCGGACGACGCCGGGGACCGTCTACCCGAGGAGTCCGGTCCCCCCGCCGGGGCAGCGGGGCCGGACCAGCCGGGTGACCCTGCACCGGACACCGCACCGGAAAGCACCGACCCGTCCGGCACGGGTGAGAGAGTGGACCGTTGAGCGACGCCGCGGCCCGTGTGGCCAGGGACGATGAGGTGGGGTAACCATGAACGCGCCGTACAACGGTGACCGCGGCCAGGACGCCGCCGACTCGGGCCACGGTCCCGAGACCCCGCCCGAGCCCGGCCAGGAACCGTCGCAGCCCGCGGCGGACATGTACCTCCAGGACGCCTACGACCAGGACCCCTACCGGGCGCGGGACCTCTCCGCCCAGGACCCGGTCGCCGAGGCGCTCTACGACCGCGCCGCGCACCCGCCGCCCCCTCCGGGCAGCTACGAGCCGCGCCAGCCGCTCTACGCCCCGCCGTCGCAGTCCTCGTACTCTCCCGACCCTCGTGTGTGGGCCAAGACCCCGGCGCCCGAGCCGGAGGGCGACGCCACCCAGCACCTCCCGTACGGCGACCACCCCCGCACCACCCAGTTCGTGGGGGTGGACGACCTGGTCTCGCACTCCGGCGAGGAGTATCACGAGCCGGACGCCTTCGCGCACCTCCTGCGGGACCAGCAGCACAGCGGCGCCACCGGCTCCGCCCGCACGGCCCAGGGCGGCGGCTCCTACCCGCCGCCCCACACCCAGCCCCCGGCGTACCACGGCGGCGGAAACCCGTACCAGGCAGCCTCAGGGAACCCCATGCAGCCGCCCGTACCCGCCCCGGCCGGTCCGTCCGGTCCCGTGGAGACACCGGCCCCGCCGGCTCCGGCCCCGGCGAAGGGGCGCGCCTCCGGGCTGCTCGGCTCCAGCGCCGTCATGGCCGCGGGCACGATGGTGTCGCGCCTCACCGGCTTCGTCCGCTCCGCGATGATCGTCGGAGCGCTGGGCACCGGCGTCCTCGGCGACTCCTTCCAGATCGCCTACCAGCTGCCCACGATGATCTACATCCTGACCGTCGGCGGCGGCCTCAACTCGGTCTTCGTGCCCCAGCTCGTGCGCTCGATGAAGGAGGACGAGGACGGCGGGGAAGCCTTCGCCAACCGGCTGCTCACCCTCGTCATGGTCGCGCTCGCCGCGCTGACCGCACTGACCATGCTCGGCGCGCCGTACCTGGTGCGGGTCCTGTCGGACCCCATTGCCTCCGACCCGGCGGCCAACCAGGTGGCAATCACCTTCACCCGCTACTTCCTGCCCTCGATCTTCTTCATGGGCATCCACGTGGTGATGGGTCAGGTCCTGAACGCACGCGGCAAGTTCGGCGCGATGATGTGGACCCCGGTCCTGAACAACATCGTCATCATCGTCACGCTCGGCATGTTCCTGTGGGTCTACGGCTCCGCGGCCGACTCCCACATGACCGTCCACAACATCCCGTCGGAGGGCCAGCGGCTCCTCGGCATCGGCATCCTGCTCGGTCTCGTCGTGCAGGCCCTGGCGATGATCCCGTACCTGCGCGAGACCGGCTTCCGTATCCGGCCCCGGTTCGACTGGCGGGGCCACGGCCTGGGCAAGGCCGCGATGCTCGCCAAGTGGACGGTGCTGTTCGTGCTCGCCAACCAGGCGGGCGCCATGGTCGTCACCCAGCTCTCCACCGCCGCCGGCAAGGCCTCCGGGGTCAACGGCACCGGCTTCGCCGCCTACGCCAACGCCCAGCTCATCTGGGGCCTGCCGCAGGCCATCATCACCGTGTCCCTCATGGCCGCGCTGCTGCCGCGTCTGTCGCGCTCGGCCGCCGAGGGCGACGGGGGTGCCGTCCGCGACGACATCTCGCAGGGCCTGCGCACCACGGCGGTGGCCATCGTGCCCATCGCCTTCGGTTTCGTCTCGCTCGGCATCCCGATGTGCACGCTGATCTTCGGCTCCTCCGGCATCGGCTCGGCCACCAACATGGGCTTCATGCTGATGGCCTTCGGCCTCGGCCTGATCCCGTACTCGGTGCAGTACGTCGTCCTGCGCGCCTTCTACGCGTACGAGGACACCCGGACCCCCTTCTACAACACGGTCATCGTGGCGGCGGTCAATGCGGGCGCCTCCGCGCTCTGCTACTTCCTGCTGCCGTCCCGCTGGGCGGTCGCGGGCATGGCGGCCGTGTACGGCCTCTCCTACGCCATCGGCGTCGGTGTCGCCTGGCGCCGGCTGCGCAAGCGGCTGGGCGGCGATCTGGACGGCTCCCGGGTGCTGCGGACGTACGCCCGCCTGGCGATCGCCTCGATCCCGGCGGCACTGCTCAGCGGCGCGGCCTGCTACGGCATCGGGCACTCCCTCGGACAAGGCGTCCTCGGCTCTCTCGTGGCCCTGGTGGCAGGTGGGGCGGTACTGCTCGGAGTCTTCTTCGTGGCAGCGCGCCGCATGCGGATCGACGAGCTGAACTCGCTCGTCGGCATGGTCCGCGGGCGTCTGGGGCGATGAGCCGGGGGTAGTCGCACAACCATCGTCCCCCTCTGCGTGTCGTGCATAGCGGCGGACTGTGGGCACAATTGGGTTCGGCGTCGGACAGCGTGCAACGGATGGGGAGGCAGGGACGACGGTGGCGGAACGCAGCACGGCTGCCGTCGACGTGGCAGACAACAGCGGTGACGAGCCGCTGACCGCCAAGGCGGATCAGGCCACGGCCGACGGGGTGGCCAAGAACCCGGAGCGGGACACGGACATCGACCAGACGCAGGGGAGAGGCGGCGCGAAGGAGCCCGGCAAGGCGTCCTCGCCCACCGAGTTGCACAGCGGTCACAAGCTCGCCAAGCGCTACCGTCTGGAGGAGTGCGTCACCCGTCTGGACGGATTCAGCAGTTGGCGTGCGGTCGACGAGAAACTGCGCCGTGCCGTCGGCGTGCACATCCTGCCCGCCGACCACGTACGCGCCCGTGCCGTCCTGGCAGCCGCCCGTTCGGCGGCGCTGCTCGGTGACCCGCGCTTCGTCCAGGTCCTCGACGCGGTCGAGGAGAACGATCTCGTCTACGTGGTCCACGAGTGGCTGCCCGACGCCACCGAGCTGACCGCCCTGCTCGCCGTCGGCCCGCTGGAGCCGCACGACGCCTACCAGATGGTCAGTCAGGTCGCGGCCGCCATGGCCGCCTCCCACCGTGAGGGCCTCGCCCACCTGCGGCTGAACCCGAACGCTGTCCTGCGCACCTCCTCCGGACAGTGGCGCATCCGCGGCCTCGCCGTGAACGCCGCCCTGCGCGGCGTCGGCTCCGACACCCCGCAGCGCACCGACACCGAGGCGATCGGCGCCCTGCTGTACGCGGCGCTGACGCAGCGCTGGCCCTACGAGAGCGACGCGTACGGTCTGGCCGGACTGCCCAAGGACATCGGCCTCATCGCACCGGACCAGGTGCGGGCCGGCATCCACCGGGGGCTGTCCGAGCTGGCGATGCGCGCGCTCGTCAACGACGGCGCCACCGCCTCCCGGCACGAGGCCGCCTGCACCACGCCGGAGGAGCTGGTCAAGGCGATCGGTGAGATGCCGCGCGTGCGGCCGCCGGAGCCCGCGTTCAGCGGTCCGCCGGAGTACCAGCGCACGACCTACCAGCAGGGCACCTACGGCCGACCCTCGGCGCACGCGGGTGTCACCCAGCCCGTCGTACCTCCGCCGGCCCCGCTCCAGAGCCGTACCGGCAAGGCCCTGAAGTGGGCCGTCTCCGCCCTCCTCATCGCCGCGCTCGGCCTCGGAAGCTGGCAGCTCGCGGACGCCCTGATGGACCGCGGCAAGAGCTCCGACGACACCAACACCACGCAGACGCAGGACGACGGCGACAAGGGCGCGGCCAATGTGGCGCCGAAGCCGGTGAAGATCCAGAGTGCCCAGGAGTTCGTCGCCGTGGGCGGCGCCCAGCACCCGAACGACGTCGCCAAGACCTACGACGGGGACACGTCGACGGCATGGCGGACCAAGTCCTTCAACAACGGCCCCCAGATCGCCCCCCTGAAGCCCGGTGTGGGCATCGTCTACGACTTGGGCTCGGCAACGGACCTGGATGCCGCCACGATCGGGCTCCGCTACCCCGGGGACCACACCACGGTCGATCTCTACACCTCCGACTCGGCACCCGTGTCGCTGGACTCGATGCACAAGGCCGGCAGCACCACCACCACGAGCACCACCGCCACGGTGAAGCCGGGCAAGCCGGTGAAGGCGCGGTACGTCCTGGTCTGGCTGACGGCCGTTCCCATGTCGGGCTACGACGCTGCCACCTACTCGCAGGCGGGCTACAAGCAGGCCATCACCGAAGTCCATTTCACGGGCTGACGTCCCGTCCGACGCGGAGGGGGACGATGGCAGGCGCCAGTCGGTACGGCGAGGTGCGGGACGAGGATCTGCTCGCCCGTCATGTGCAGGGAGACCCGGATGCCTTCGGTGAGCTCGTGCGAAGGCACCGGGACCGGTTGTGGGCGGTCGCGCTGCGGACGCTGGGGGACCGGGAGGAGGCCGCCGACGCGGTGCAGGACGCGCTGGTGTCGGCGTACCGGGCCGCGCACACGTTCCGCGGGCAGTCGGCCGTCACGACGTGGCTGCACCGAATCACGGTGAACGCCTGCCTGGACCGCATCCGCAAGGCCGCCTCGCGGAAGACCGCGCCCGTCGACGATCCCGAACGCCTGGAACAGCTCCTGGAGCCGCACGAGTCGGCTGCCGCCCCGGCCGAGCGCAACGACCTGCACCGCCAGCTCCTGGAGGCTCTCGGCACCCTTCCCGCGGAACAGCGGGCCGCGCTGGTTCTGGTGGACATGCAGGGCTACCCGGTCGCAGAGGCCGCGCGGGTCCTGGACGTGCCCACCGGGACGGTGAAGAGCCGCTGCGCGCGGGGCCGGGCCAGACTCCTCCCCCTGCTCACCCACCTGCGGCCGGGCGCCGCCGGTGACGGCGGGAAAGAAGCCGTGGCGGGACGGAACCGGGTGCACGGGGCATCCGTCCCACCTCCGACAGGATCTGCGGGCGAGGGAACCGAAGACTCCGGGCCGAATGGTTCAGCCGTCGTGAAGGGCGGAGGTGGGCGAGCATGACGTCCTCGACGGACACGACCGGGCACCCGGACGTCGCCGAGATCTCCGAGTTGGCCGAGGGTCTCCTCCCACAGTCCCGCAGCGTGGAGCTGCGGCACCACCTGGAGGACTGCGAGGCGTGTGCCGAGGTCCATGCCGCGCTGACGGAGATCCAGGGCTTGCTGGGCGACGTTCCGGACGTACCCCCGATGCCCACGGACATCGCGGACCGGATCGACGCCGCCCTCGCCGCCGAGGCAGGCGGGCGGACCCAACCGGCGGATTCCGTAGGCCCCGGCCGTCATGTTTCACGTGAAACACCGACCCCACCGGCCCGCCCCGGCAAGCTCTCCCGCTCCACCACTGGCCCCGGCCGGAAAGAGCGCTCTCGAAGCCGTCGCCGGACAGCCGCTTTGGGCGCCGTACTCACCGCAGCCGTCCTCGGGGCCGGCTCTCTGCTCATGCAGTCCCTCGGTGACAACGCGTCCGGCAAGGCGGCGCAGAGCACGGCCGCGTCCGCCGTCGGCACGTTCTCCGGGGCCAGTGTGAAAAGCCAGGTGTCGGACCTGCTCACCGCCAGGAAGGGGCTGGAGCGAGGCAGCCAGCACCCGCAGCAGGACGCCGAGACGGACCTCGCCCCCTCGGGGCCTACGCAGAGCGCGAACACGCTGATCCAGACCGAGGTACCGGTACCGGACTGTGTCCGTCGGGCCCTCCACTCCGGTGAAACGGTTCTGGGGGCGAAGAGCGGTACCTATGCCGACAAGAGCGCCTACCTCGTCGTGGTGCCCGACACGGCCGACAGCAAGCGCGTGACGGCCTATGTGGTCGACGCGTCCTGTACGTCCAAGCGGACCGCCACCGCCGGGAGCGTGCTCCTTCGGCAGAGTCTCGTCCGTTCCTGAACCGGGGTGGGCGTCGTCTCCGTCCCCCTCTCCTCACTCGTACCGTGTGAGCCGTCGCGTGGCCGGACATCAGGGGAATGTGCGCCCCTTAGGATCGGTTGGGTGGTGTGAGAGTCCCGGCAGGGGCTCCCACCGGTCGGCCGACACAGACCAGAGACGAGGAACCAAGCCGTGAGCGACGTCCGTAATGTGATCATCATCGGCTCCGGGCCCGCGGGCTACACGGCGGCGCTGTACACCGCGCGTGCGTCCCTGAAGCCCCTGGTGTTCGAGGGTGCCGTCACCGCCGGTGGCGCGCTGATGAACACCACCGAGGTGGAGAACTTTCCGGGCTTCCCCAACGGCATCATGGGCCCCGAGCTGATGGACAACATGCGGGCGCAGGCCGAGCGCTTCGGCGCCGAGCTGCTGCCGGACGACATCGTCTCCGTCGACCTGACCGGCGACGTGAAGACCGTCACCGACACCGCGGGCACGGTCCACCGGGCCCGGGCCGTGATCGTCGCCACCGGCTCCCAGCACCGCAAGCTCGCGCTGCCCAACGAGGACGCGCTGTCCGGCCGTGGCGTCTCGTGGTGCGCCACCTGTGACGGCTTCTTCTTCCGGGACCAGGACATCGCCGTCATCGGCGGCGGCGACACCGCGATGGAGGAGGCGACCTTCCTCTCCCGGTTCGCCAAGTCCGTGACGATCATCCACCGCCGGGACACCCTGCGCGCCTCCAAGGCGATGCAGGAGCGCGCCTTCAACGACCCGAAGATCAAGTTCGCCTGGGACAGCGAGGTCGTCGAGATCCTGGGCCAGCAGAAGCTCTCCGGGCTGAAGCTGCGCAACCTCAAGACCGGTGAGCTGTCCGACCTGCCGGTCACGGGTCTGTTCATCGCCATCGGTCACGACCCGCGCACCGAGCTGTTCAAGGGCCAGCTGGACCTGGACGCGGAGGGCTACCTCAAGGTCGAGGCGCCCTCCACCCGGACCAACCTGCCCGGCGTCTTCGCCGCGGGTGACGTGGTCGACCACACCTACCGCCAGGCGATCACCGCGGCCGGCACCGGCTGTGCCTCGGCCCTGGACGCCGAGCGGTACCTCGCGTCCCTGCTGGACGAGGGCGGTCACGCCGAGCCCGAGAAGACCGCTGTCTGATACCCCCTTCCCCCCCGAATGATCAAGTGAGGAGCCCGCTGTGGCCGGCACCGTGAAGAAAACGACTGATGACTCCTTCGACGAGGACGTCCTCAAGAGCGACAAGCCCGTCCTGGTGGACTTCTGGGCCGAGTGGTGCGGCCCGTGCCGCCAGATCGCTCCGTCCCTGGAGGCCATCGCCGCCGAGCACGGCGACAAGATCCAGATCGTCAAGCTGAACATCGACGAGAACCCGGCCACGGCCGCCAAGTACGGCGTCATGTCCATCCCGACGCTGAACGTCTACCAGGGCGGCGAGGTCGTCAAGACGATCGTCGGCGCCAAGCCGAAGGCGGCGCTTGTCCGCGACCTGGACGACTTCATCACCGGCTGACGTTTCACGTGAAACACGGCTCACGAAGGGGCCGACCCACTCGGGTCGGCCCCTTCGTCATGTCCGTGAGCCGGAGCTTGCGCCCCCTGTTAGAGCGGCCGTAGAGCCGGTTCCTTGTGCACCGCGCCCAGCAGTCGGTCGAGGGCCATCTCGACGTCTTCCTTCCAGGACAGCGTGGAACGCAGTTCCAGACGGAGACGGGGGTGGCGGGAGTGCTGGCGCACCGTCTTGAAGCCGACGGCAAGGAGATGGTCGGCCGGCAGCAGGCAGGCGGGCTCTTTCCAGCGGGTGTCGCCGAACGCCTCGATGGCCTTGAAGTTCCGGCGCAGCAGATCCTTGGCGACCGCTTGCACCAGCATCCGGCCCAGCCCCTGCCCCTGGTAGCCGGGCATGATGAACGACGTGATGAGCTGAACGGCGTCCGGAGAGACCGGGCTCGTGGGGAACGCCGTCGCACGCGGGACGTAGGCGGCCGGGGCGTAGAGCACGTAGCCGACCGGTACGTCATCTACATAGGCGACGCGGCCGCAGGAGCCCCAGTCGAGCAGGACGGCGGAGATCCAGGACTCTTTCTCCCCCTCCGCGGTGCCCTCGCGCACGGCGGCTTCGGCGGTGACCGGGTCCAGTTCCCAGAACACGCAGGAGCGGCACCGCTGGGGCAGGTCCTTGAGGTTGTCCAGCGTGAGCGGTACGAGCCGACGCCCCATGAAAGCCGTTCCTCGCTTCCTTCGCCGGGTCACATCCGCTCGCATCGTATCCACGATGCGATTGCCTAGATACCGGCGCAAAGCAAAGAGCGGACCGTGTTCCGGTACACACCGGACACGGCCCGCTCTCGCGGCCATCCTGAGGACGCCCTGACAGAGGGCTACTCCTCGGAGTCGTCCTCCTGGAGCCCCTTCGGCAGGATCGGCCCCTCTCCCGGAGCCAGCGTGCCGAGGATGCGCTCCAGATCGTCCACCGAGGCGAACTCGACGGTGATCTTGCCCTTCTTCTGGCCGAGGTCGACCTTCACCCGGGTCTCGAACCGGTCGGAGAGCCGCGTCGCCAGATCGCTCAGTGCCGGGGAGACCAGGGCGCCGGCCCGAGGGCCCTTGGCGCGCTGCGCCCGCTGGGGGCGCGAGCCCATCAGCGTCACGATCTCCTCGACCGCCCGCACGGACAGCCCCTCGGCCACGATGCGGTGCGCCAGCCGGTCCTGCTCCTCGGAGTCCTCCACCGACAGCAGCGCCCGCGCGTGACCGGCCGAGAGCACGCCCGCGGCGACCCTCTTCTGCACGGTCGCCGAAAGCTTCAGCAGACGCAGGGTGTTGGAGATCTGCGGCCGGGAGCGCCCGATGCGGTCGGCCAGCTGATCGTGCGTGCAGTTGAAGTCCTTGAGCAACTGGTCGTAGGCGTGCGCCTCTTCCAGCGGGTTCAACTGCGCGCGGTGCAGGTTCTCCAGCAGGGCGTCCAGCAGCAGCTTCTCGTCGTCCGTGGCACGGACGATCGCCGGAATGGACTCCAGCTCCGCCTCACGGCTGGCGCGCAGCCGGCGCTCACCCATGATCAGTTCGTAGCGGTCCTCACCCAGTTCCCGTACGACGACGGGCTGGAGCAGGCCGACCTCCTTGATGGAGATGACCAGTTCGTTCAGCGCGTCCTCGTCGAAGACCTCGCGCGGCTGGCGCGGGTTCGGCGTGATGGACTCGAGCGGCAGCTCGGCGAAGTAGGCACCGGCGGGCGGCGCGGGGCGCTCGTCGGCCAGGCTTGCCGGGGCCTCCTCCGGCTCCTGGGGCGCCGACGACAGGACACCGCCCCGGCCGATGCCGGTGGGCCTGCGGTCGGGCGACAGAGCCGGACCCGATGCCGAGCCTGCGGACGAACCCCCGCCCAGCACGGCCGAAGCCGGGATCTTCTCGGTCGGCGCTGCGGGGATCAGTGCGCCAAGTCCTCGGCCCAGCCCCCTCCGTCGATCACTCACTGCATCCCCTCCACCATGTTCGGGTCATTCTGGGTGCCGAGGTGGGCCTGGGTCGGGTCATAGCTGACCCCCACTCCCCTCAGCGCGATCTCTCGGGCCGCCTCGAGATAGGAGAGCGCACCGCTCGATCCTGGATCGTAGGTCAGTACCGTCTGCCCATAGCTCGGCGCCTCGGAGATACGGACCGAGCGGGGAATGCTCGTCCGCAGCACCTCGTCGCCGAAGTGGGTGCGCACCTCTTCCGCGACCTGGGAGGCGAGGCGGGTCCGGCCGTCGTACATCGTGAGCAGGATCGTCGACACATGCAGGGACTGGTTGAGGTGACCCCGCACCAGATCGACGTTCCGCAGGAGTTGGCCCAGGCCCTCCAGCGCGTAGTACTCGCACTGGATCGGGATGAGGACCTCCTGGCCGGCCACGAGTGCGTTGACCGTCAACAGGCCCAGCGACGGCGGGCAGTCGATGAGGATGTAGTCCAACGGCTGCTCGTACGCCTGGATGGCGCGCTCCAGCCGGCTCTCGCGGGCCACCAGGGAGACCAGCTCGATCTCCGCGCCCGCGAGGTCGATCGTGGCGGGAGCACAGAAAAGGCCCTCGACATCGGGGACGGGCTGGACGACCTCGGCCAGGGGCCGACTGTCCACCAGCACGTCGTAGATGGAGGGAACTTCCGCGTGGTGGTCGATCCCCAGTGCCGTGGAGGCGTTCCCCTGCGGGTCCAGGTCGATCACCAGGACCCGGCCGCCGTGCAGCGCGAGAGAGGCGGCCAGATTGACGGTCGTCGTGGTCTTGCCGACCCCGCCCTTCTGGTTGGCGACCACGATGACTCGGGTCTGCTCCGGCCTCGGCATGCCTTCTGCGGCACGGCCGAGGGCGTCGACCGCCACTTGGGCCGCACGACCGATGGGAGTGTCGTCCATCGGAGGCGGTGTTTCACGTGAAACATCCGCCCCCCTCGATTCGGTACGGGGACCGGGGACCGGATCGGTCATCGGTCCCGCGATGTTGGCGTCGGACCGCAAGGATTCACTCTCCTCGACTACAGGCTCGCAATGAACAGAGCCTCCCATGCCTTCGGGGGCGTGAACCAGTGAGCCCTGTCCTTCTGTGGAGAAGTCCACCTCTGTGGACAACTTCGGAACCCCTCCGAGTGAACCAAGAGGCCGCCGGTCGAGGGGTTCTGCCGCGGCGCGACCGCGGCTGATGATGCCGTGCAGCAAGGAGCGACGTTTCACGTGAAACACGATGCACAGCCACGCGGACCCGTGCTCTGCGACACTCCGGCCCACTCGACCGACTAGCCCGGCCGGGAAAGAAAATGCGCCCCCGGTCTTGGCCAGGGACGCACTCTCGGAACTCAAGAGCCCAGGACTCAAGATCCAGGACTCACCAGCGTCGGGCCCGAGAGCCCACGACTCAGCGGCGCCGCCGCGTCCGGCTCGTCCGGGCCGCCTTGGCGCGCTTGGCGGCGAAGCGGACGCCGCCGGGGCTTTCCCCGACCTCCACCCGGACCACCGTGGACAGCGGGTCCACCACGCCCTCCCCGACCTGGAGCACCGAGGTGGAGACGGCACCGAGCTTGCTGAGCGCGGTGGACGCCGCCTTCAGCTCCTCCTCGGCGGTGTCACCCTTGAGCGCCAGCATCTCGCCGTAGGGCCGCAGCAGCGGGATGCCCCAGGTGGCCAGGCGGTCCAGCGGAGCCACGGCACGCGCGGTCACCACGTGGACCGGCGGCACCTTGCCCAGCATCTCCTCCGCGCGCCCACGGACCACGGTGACGTGGTCCAGGCCCAGCAGCTCCACGACCTCGGTGAGGAACGTGGTCCGCCGCAGCAGGGGCTCCAGCAGGGTGATGTTGAGGTCGTCCCGCACCAGGGCCAGCGGAATGCCGGGCAGTCCCGCACCCGAGCCGACATCGCACACCGTCACCCCCTCGGGGACGGCCTCGGAGAGCACCGCGCAGTTCAGCAGGTGCCGCTCCCACAGCCGGGGCACCTCCCGCGGGCCGATCAGGCCACGCTGGACGCCTGCCTCGGCCAGCAGCTCCGCATAGCGGACCGCGTCATCGAAGCGATCGCCAAACACTTCCCGCGCCTCTTCGGGCGCGGGGGGAAGCTCCGCTGCCTCCGTCACGGGGACCGTCCTTCCGTACCGCGCCGGTGCTTCACGCACCGGCCCTCAGAACTACCAGGCTGACAAAGTTCGGCCCCGTCTGTTGGTCAGACGGGGCCGATGGAACCATGGGGCCGATCAGGCGGGCAGTACGACGACGAACCGCTGGGGCTCCTCGCCCTCGGACTCGCTGCGCAGTCCCGCGCCCTTGATCGCGTCGTGGACGACCTTGCGCTCGAATGGGGTCATCGGCTTGAGCTTGACCGGCTCGCCGGTGCTCTTGACCTCGGCGGCCGCCTTGGCGCCCAGCTCGGCCAGCTCGGTGCGCTTCTGCGCCCGGTAGCCCGCGATGTCCAGCATCAGCCGGCTGCGGTCACCGGTCTCGCGGTGCACGGCCAGGCGGGTCAGCTCCTGAAGGGCCTCCAGCACCTCGCCGTCCCGGCCGACCAGCTTCTGCAGATCGCGGCCCGGCGCGTCGCTGATGATCGAGACGGAGGCGCGGTCGGCCTCCACGTCCATGTCGATGTCGCCGTCGAGATCGGCGATGTCCAGCAGACCCTCGAGGTAGTCCGCAGCGATCTCACCCTCCTGCTCCAGGCGGGTGAGGGTGTCTGCACCCTCGGCGGCGGCGGTGGTGGTGCCTTCCGTCACGGGATGGGCTCCTTCTTACTTCTTGGACGGGGACTTGGGCCGCTGGCCACCCTTGCGCTGCCCGGACTGGGCCTTGCTGCGGGTGCCGGAACCGGGCTTCGGAGTCTGCTTGGGAGGCGCGGGCTTGGCGTCCTGCGGCTCCTCGGACTTGGTCAGCGAGGGCGAAGAGACGGGCTCATCGGCCGGCTCGGCCTCGTGCGGCTGCTTGGGCCCCGCCTGGCGCTGGGACTTGCTCTGCCGCTTGGGCTGCTGACGGCGCGGGGCGCCGGCAACCGCGGTGGGCGTGCCGTCCTCGGCCTGGGTGACGGCCTGGCTGTCGCTCTTGACCACGTTGCCGTCGGCCTGGGCCACCAGACCGGCCTTGGTGAGGGAGTTGATGAACTTCCGCTCGGCCTCGTTGCGGTCGCGGCCCTTGGCGACGATCGCCTTGACGATCACCCGGGCGCTGCGGCTGCGGATCTTGCCGTGGTACGTGACGTGACCGGTCAGCCGCTCCAGGTAGGCGGCCTGCGCCTTGGAGCCCGGAGTCGGGTTGTTGCGGATGACGTACATCTGCTGGCCCATGGTCCACACGTTGGTGGTCAGCCAGTAGACGAGGACACCGACCGGGAAGTTGATGCCGAAGACGGCGAACATGATCGGGAAGACGTACATCAGCATCTTCTGCTGCTGCATGAACGGGGTCTTCACCGAGGTGTCGACGTTCTTCGTCATGAGCTGGCGCTGCGTGTAGAACTGCGACGCCGACATCAGGACGATCATGATGGCGGTGACGACCCGCACATCGGTGACCGTGGCGTGCAGGGCAGCCAGCGTGTCCGCGTTGTCCTTGAACTTCGCCGCGAGGGGGGCACCGAAGATGTGTGCCTTACGGGCGCTCTCCAGCAACGAGTCGTTGATGACGCCGATGGTCTTGCCCGACGCGATGCCGTTGAGCACGTGGTACAGGGCGAAGAAGAACGGCGACTGCGCCAGGATGGGAAGGCACGAGGAGAGCGGGTTGGTACCCGACTCCTTGTACAGCTTCATCATCTCTTCGGACTGGCGCTGCTTGTCGTTCTTGTAGCGCTCCTGGATCTTCTTCATCTCCGGCTGGAGCGTCTGCATCGCGCGCGTCGCCTTGATCTGCTTCACGAAGAGCGGGATCAGGCAGATGCGGATCAGGACCACCAGGGACACGATGGACAGGCCCCAGGCCCAACCCGTGTCCGGGCCGAAGATGGCCCCGTACACCGTGTGGAACTGGACGATGACCCAGGAGACGGGTGTCGTGATGAAGCTGAAGAAGCTGGCAATCGTGTCCACTAATCATGCTCCTTGGGCATGGGACGAGGTCTCTGCGGCCGGGCCCGAAGGTGGCTCGGAAGAAAGCTTCGCCTCGGTGGCCGGTTCGGCGGAGTTCCCGCCCTTGCGTGCGCCCCAGGCGTTGCGCAGCATTTCGTGCCACCGCGGGCGCTTGCGCGGTGGGACATGGTCCACACCGCCCAGCGACCACGGATTGCAGCGGAGAATGCGCCAGGCCGTGAGAGCTGTTCCCTTGATGGCACCGTGCCGGTCGATGGCCGTGTAGCCGTAGTGGGAGCACGACGGGTAGTACTTGCACACCGGCCCCAGCAGCGGACTGATCGTCCACTGGTACAACTTGATCAGAGCCAGTAGCGGGTACTTCATCGCGTGCCCCCTCCCAGTAGCCGCTGGATAGCGGCGTCCAGGTCTTGGGCCAGCCGTGCGTGGTCCGCGTCGCCCGATCCGGGCAGCGCGCGTACGACTACCAGGCTACCGGGGGGAAACAGGGCGACTCGGTCACGCATCAGGTGACGCAGTCTGCGCTTGACGGTATTGCGGACGACCGCGTTGCCCACGGCCTTGCTCACGACGAAACCCGCACGCGTCGGGGGAGCGCTCTCCCCAGGCGCGTGCGGGTCCGTGGCACCGCTGCGAAAGTGGACGACGAGAGTCGGGCGACCGGCCCGGCGTCCTCGTCGTACCGCGGATGCGAAGTCCTCGCGCCGCCTCAGCCGGTTTTCGAGGGGCAGCACGATGTCATGACCTGATCGGGATCAGGCGGACAGACGGGCGCGACCCTTGCTGCGGCGGGTCGCCAGGATGGCGCGGCCGGCACGGGTACGCATACGCAGCCGGAAGCCGTGGGTCTTCGCGCGACGACGGTTGTTCGGCTGGAAGGTGCGCTTGCTCACTCGGGGGCTCCAGAAGAAATCGGTAGTGGCGGGGTGCCGTCCTGGCTGTCACCGTGCGCCCACGAGTAGCTCGCGTCACGCCCGAGTGCACCGCTTCCCGATCACCTGAAGCGATCTGTGCCCATCGGAGGCAGGCGGCAGCAGCCATCGACAACTCGACCTGGTTACGGTACGCGCGGCTACGCCATCCGGTCAAACCGGCGCCCGTCGGGGGAGACTGTCCACAGGCTGGGGACAACAACTTGAACCCTACCGGCTGCGCTGACTACCGTGGCTGGACTCCGATTCGTTCCCTTGTCCCCGCACGACCGGGATTGCCCGGCCCAGTCCGGCCCGTCCACCCGATTTTCATCCCGACCCATCCCACAACCACACGTTCGTGGGACCTGCGAGAGAGCGTGCCCTGTGGCTGACGTACCTGCCGATCTTGCCGCAGTGTGGCCACGCGTACTGGAGGAACTCCTGGGCGAGGGCCGGGGCCAGGGCGTCGAGACCAAGGACGAGCACTGGATCAGACGCTGCCAGCCGCTGGCCCTGGTCGCGGACACCGCGCTGCTGGCCGTGCCGAACGAATTCGCCAAGAACGTACTCGAGGGCCGCCTGGCCCCGGTCGTCAGCGAGACCCTGAGCCGCGAGTGCGGCCGCCCCATCCGGATCGCCATCACGGTGGACGACTCCGTCGGCGGCCCCCCGGCCCCCCAGCCGTCGGGCGGCCACGAGCAGTCCGACTCCCGTGATCGTGACCGCGACCAGCGCGAACAGGGCGCCCCGCCGCGCTACGAGGAGCCTGAACTGCCTTCGGGCCCCTACGAGGGCTACGGCCGCCACCGCGCCGACGACCAGCAGCGTCCGGGCGACGGCCAGGCCGGCCGCGGCGAACGCCCGCCGACCGCGCGCGAGGAGCGGATGCCGACGGCCCGCCCCACCTATCCGTCCGAGTACCAGCGCCCCGAGCCGGGCGCCTGGCCGCGCTCCGGGCAGGACGACTACGGCTGGCAGCAGCCCCGCCTCGGCTACCCCGAGCGCGATCCCTACGCCTCCCCGTCCCAGGACTCCTACGGCGGCGCGCCGGACTACCGCGCGCCCGGCCGCGAGCGCCAGGGATACGAGCAGCAGCGCCCCGGCTACGACGCCCCGCGCCCGGAGTACGGCGCGCCCCGTGCCGAGTACGACCAGCGCGACCCGGTCCGGCGGGAGCGGCCCGAGTCGTCCTCCGACAGCGGTGCCGGGCGGCGCGGCGGCGGGACCGGGCGTCCCGAGCTGCCGTCCACCGGCCGCGGCGGCTCCGGCTCGTCGTCCTCCCCCTCGCCGAGCGCCGGGGGTCCCGGCGAGCCGACCGCGCGGCTGAACCCGAAGTACCTCTTCGACACCTTCGTCATCGGCGCCTCCAACCGCTTCGCGCACGCGGCCGCGGTGGCCGTCGCCGAGGCGCCGGCCAAGGCGTACAACCCCCTCTTCATCTATGGGGAGTCGGGGCTCGGCAAGACCCACCTGCTGCACGCGATCGGGCACTACGCGCGCAGCCTTTACCCCGGTACACGGGTGCGGTACGTCAGCTCGGAGGAGTTCACCAACGAGTTCATCAACTCGATCCGCGACGGCAAGGGCGACAGCTTCCGCAAGCGGTACCGGGAGATGGACATCCTGCTCGTCGACGACATCCAGTTCCTCGCGGACAAGGAGTCGACGCAGGAGGAGTTCTTCCACACCTTCAACACGCTGCACAACGCCAACAAGCAGATCGTGCTCTCCTCCGACCGGCCGCCCAAGCAGCTCGTCACGCTGGAGGACCGGCTGCGCAACCGCTTCGAGTGGGGCCTGATCACCGACGTACAGCCGCCCGAGCTGGAGACGCGGATCGCGATCCTGCGCAAGAAGGCGGTGCAGGAGCAGCTCAACGCCCCGCCGGAGGTGCTGGAGTTCATCGCCTCCCGGATCTCGCGGAACATCCGTGAGCTGGAGGGCGCGCTGATCCGGGTGACGGCCTTCGCCTCGCTCAACCGGCAGCCGGTGGACCTGGGGCTCACCGAGATCGTCCTCAAGGACCTGATCCCCGGCGGCGAGGACTCCGCGCCCGAGATCACGGCCACGGCCATCATGGCGGCCACCGCGGACTACTTCGGGCTCACGGTGGACGACCTCTGCGGCACCTCGCGCGGCCGCCGAACTGAGCGCCGATCTTCGGCAGCGACAGGTCCGTCAGCTCCCGGCACAGGTACATGGCGATCTGCCGGGCGGTGACCAGCGCGCGGCCGCGCGAGGTGCCGCAGAGGTCGTCCACCGTGAGCCCGAAGTAGTCCGCGGTGGCCGCCATGATGGCCGTGGCCGTGATCTCGGGCGCGGAGTCCTCGCCG
>NZ_MUNH01000910.1:0-520 GCF_002154615.1 Streptomyces recifensis | reverse complement strand
CGGCCCGGACCGGCTGCCGGTGCCGTATCTGCCGGAGGGGCTGCGCTTCGACCCGCAGGAGGGCGCCGGGGAGGTGCAGACCCCGCTGCTGGGCTCACCCGCCGACGATCTGCTGATCGGTGACAAGGTGTGGTTCCGGCACGCCAAGGCGGGCGAGCTGTGCGAGCGCTTCGACGTGCTGCACCTGGTCGAGGGGGACACGGTCACCGCGACCGTGCCCACCTACCGGGGCGAGGGGCACACGTTCCTCTGACGGCCCCTCAGTACACCCTGTCCGCCTGGTCCGGCACCACGGAGCCGTCCGGGCGGAGCACCGGGGTGCGGCCGCCGTCCGGGGCGTTGTAGGCGGTGGTGGAGCAGGGGTACGGGCCGGTCCTGCGGGGCAGTGGCTCGATGAACATGGGGTTGATCACCCAGCGGCCGTCCGCGTCGTCGTAGGCCCGGCACATCAGCTCGGCCTTGTTGCGGTTGAGGACCAGGTGGGCGCCGGTGGCGTCGGAGACGAAGGTGACGTCGGTGT
>NZ_MUNH01000909.1:0-788 GCF_002154615.1 Streptomyces recifensis | reverse complement strand
CCCCGCTCGCCGGGTCCGGCCGCAGCGCGGGGTGCAGCAGTTCCTGGCGGCCGTCGGTGTCCCACTCCGCGGCGATACGCCGGACGGTGACCAGCAGTTGGGGGCGCCAGGCGGCGGAAGGGCCGGCCTGGTGCAGCGACTCGCCGAACAGCCGGGTGAACGCGGCCGTGGTCAGCATGCCGGCCGCGCGGGGCCCGTCGGTGCACAGCCGGGCGTAGGCGAAGGCGGCGGCCCAGTGCCGGTCGAGGAGTTCGCCGACGGGGTGGAGGGCCGACGCCGACCCCGTCCACTTCTGGAGTTCCGCGCTGAGTTCGCCGTCGGAGATACCGAACGGCCCGCCGGAATCCCAGGAATTCGACGGCCCTTCGCCCTTCACGCGCTATTCCTCCAGAATCCACACGGAATCAGGTCTGTACCAGTCGGCAGGATGGTGAACGAGGTGACGCAACTCCCTTTCGTGAAGGGCAATCACCTCCGTCACGGAGACGCACACTTTCGCACAGGGCGACAGGGGGGAACAAGGGATCTCCCGTCGGAAAACGAGTTCGCGGGAAGTCTTTGACTCGTATTCAGTAGGGACGAAATCATTGACGCACCAAAGAAGGCCTGGGCGGGCATTTCCGGGCACCGTCCGGGCAAGAAGTTGACGTGCACCGGGCCGCCGGGTTGGATCATCCGGGTGCCGACCGAGACGAGCCCGCGTGGCGGTAGCCGAGCCGTCCTCCTCGCCCTCGCGCTCCTCCTCACCGGGTGCGCCACCGCGGGCCCCCCACCCGAGAGCCCCCGAC
>NZ_MUNH01000908.1:374-835 GCF_002154615.1 Streptomyces recifensis | reverse complement strand
CCGCGCCGGACGGGGCGCCGTCGCCGCGGGAGGCGACATCACCGGCTCCGCCCTCGGCGACAACTCCAAGGTCACCGGCCCCCGCACCCCGCCCACCGCCGCCCGCCGCACCCATGGCGACGTGCACGCGGCCCGCGACGGCATCGCCGCCGGAGGCGACATCACCGACAGTGCCCTCGGCGACGGCAGCGAACGCTAGGCCCGGTCCTACGGGGTACCCCGCCGCAGCAGGTCGAGCCGGGTGCCGGCCCAGCTCACCGCCACGTCCAGGGGGGTCCGGCTGAGCCCGGCGGCGGTCGCGCTCTCCGCGATCTCGGCGGGCTCCACGTGTCCGTCGCGGCCCGGGTGGGGCGTCAGGAGCCAGATGGGACCACCGGAGGTGAGGCCGGTCAGGGCGTCGGTGAGCGCGTCGAAGAGGTCGCCGTCCTTCTCGCGCCACCACAGGAGCACCGCGTCGGCGG
>NZ_MUNH01000908.1:0-369 GCF_002154615.1 Streptomyces recifensis | reverse complement strand
CGCCGGCCAGCGCGTCGCCGGTCCACTCCTCGACGGCCGCGCGCAGGCGGTCGTCGCAGTCCTCGTCCCAGCCGATCTCCCGCACGACCTGTCCCGCCGTGATCTCCAGCCGGTCCGCCAGAATCCGCTCCGCAGTGCTCATCGCCGTCCTCCACAGGTAAGACCGCGATGCTCAACGCCGAAGGGCTCCCCCGCGTCACGCCCCGTTGCTCAGGAGGGCGTGCGGGCCGCCGTCAGGACCCGTTCGACCACCTCGGCGGGGAGCAGGAGGGCCTCGCCGGCCGTGGTGAGGGCGGTGTGTTCGGCGGGGGTGTAGGGGCCGTCGGCGAGGGCGATGAGGGCGGCGTCCAGGAGGAGGGACTCACGGCC
>NZ_MUNH01000907.1:0-602 GCF_002154615.1 Streptomyces recifensis | reverse complement strand
CCGGCAGCGGGCCGGTGACACCCTTGGGGCGGATGATGCGGGTGCGCACGGTGCCCCACTCGCCGGCGTCCACGTCGACCCACTCCTCGTCGACCTCGGGGCGGGGCACGCTGGTGTCGCTCTGCAGGCCGGCGAGGATGGCCCGGCCCTGCTCCGGCGGGACCTCGTAGATCCGGGGGTGCGGATCGGTCGCCTCGGCCAGCTCCCTCGCGGCCGGTTCGAGGTACGGGGTGACGGGCGGCGGGATTTCGGACATGGCCACTCCTTGGGCTGTTCCTTCGGGCACGCGAGAGCCCCGTCGCACAGCCGGACCGGCCGTGGCGGGGTGACGGCTGCCCCGAGTCGGGGATCACCCACGCACGTGATCCCCTCGTCCATGTTTGGGGCCCCCGCCGTGGACCGCAACCGGCCACCAGATGCCCCGCCGGACTCACGTGTGCGGGATGTCGCGAGGCCGAAGACCAGTCGACGAGGGCGACGCCGAGCGCCGGGCGCGGAAGCAGTGCCGTCCGGGCCCGACAGGGACGGGCGGCGTCAGGGCGGTGTGAGGGTGTCGAGTTGCGCGGCGAGGTCGGGGTGGGTGCCGGTCAGGTGGGGACGGG
>NZ_MUNH01000906.1:0-611 GCF_002154615.1 Streptomyces recifensis | reverse complement strand
CCCCACCCCCGGCGCCGTCCCGAAGGCGGCCGAGCCGGCCTACCGGGTCAGCGGCGACCGCTTCCTGCGTTCCATCCTCGCCGTCAGCGGCGTCGTGATGGCCGCCGCCAGCATCATCAACGTCCTCATCGTCTTCTACGTCCGCGACACCTTCGGCGGCTCCGAGGAGACCTACGGACTGATCATGTCGGCCTGGATGGCCGGCCTGGTCCCCGGCGCCCTGCTGGTGCGCCGGATCAAGAAGCTCAGCCACGAGGCCCTCCTGATCGGCTCGTTCCTGTGCATCTCGGCCGGCATCCTCGCCACCGGACTCGCCCCGGGCGCCTGGTGGATCGTGCCCTGCTACGTCATCGGCGGCTTCGGCAACGGCGCCCAGGCCACCGTCACCCACATCGTCATCAACCTCCGCGTTCCCGACAGCCACCGCGGCCGCGCCTTCGCCGCCCTGGGCGCCGTCTCCAACACCGGCCCCGCCCTGGGCTACCTGATGGGCGGCGTCATCCTCGGCTTCATCCAGCCCCGCTACGCCTTCCTCCTGGCCGGCACCTGCTCGCTGCTCGCCGTCCTCGTCTTCCACCGCGCCCTGCTGCACACCGCCGGCACCCCCGGCC
>NZ_MUNH01000905.1:0-538 GCF_002154615.1 Streptomyces recifensis | reverse complement strand
CCCCCCGTCCACCCAAATCCCACCACCACCCGTCAGAGCGAGAACTCCCGAAAAGCGGGACGCGGCCCCCCGCCCCGACCTACTCTCGAGTTGTGTCAGGCGCGTCCGGCCGGGTGCTTGTTGTGGATGACAGCAAGGGCATCCGGCAGCTGATCAAGGTCAATCTCGAGCTGGAAGGGCTTGAGGTGGTGACCGCGGTCGATGGTGCCGAGTGTCTTGATGTGGTGCACCACGTGCGCCCGGACGTCATCACGCTCGACGTCGTCATGCCCCGTCTCGACGGGCTCAGTACCGCCGCCCGCCTCCGGGCCGACCCCCGTACCCGCGACCTCCCGCTCGCCATCGTCAGCGCGTGTACGCAGTACGAGGTGGAGAGCGGGCTCGACGCCGGCGTCGACGCCTTCCTGCCCAAGCCCTTCGAGCCCGACGAGCTGGTTCGCCTGGTCAAGGGGCTGCTGGAGCGGAGCGACCGGCGTGACGGAGTCTGCTTCGGCGGCTAGCCACCCGTCTCCGCCCGCCCTCCCACCTCCCCTAGGCT
>NZ_MUNH01000094.1:0-20900 GCF_002154615.1 Streptomyces recifensis | reverse complement strand
GGTCCGCCCCTCCGCCGGTGGAGGGGGCGGTCACCGGCGGAGGGGCGGACCGTAAGCTCGGGGTATGGAGGTGTGGGTGCCGTACCTGATCCTGTGCGGTGGGCCGGCGGTGGTGCCGGGAGCGCTGACCGGGCTGACTCTCCACGTGCGGCGGCGGGGCGGCGCCGGGGGCGTGCCGGCCGCGTACGAGGAGGCGTTCCGGGCGACCGGCCATGCCGCGTACCAGAAGATCCGGGCGGAGGCCGAGCGGAAGACGCCTGCGGACTCACCCGGCGGGCCCTTCAGGAGGACACGGTGACGGACGGCGAGTGCCGGCCGGTGGCCGACACGCTCGGGTTCCTCGCCGGGCGGTGGCGGGTGACCCGTACCGTGCGGGATCTCGCGGGCGCGGACGAGGGGTACTTCACCGGGCACACCGGCTTCAGCCCGCTGGACGGCGGGTTGCTGCACGAGGAGGCCGGGGAGTTCACCTGGCAGGGCGTGACGCGGCCCGCGACGCGGACGCTGCGGTTCATGGCGGGGGCCGAGCCGGGCACGGCGGACGTGCGGTTCGCGGACGGGCGGCCCTTCCACGACCTGGACCTGCGCAGCGGGCGGCACATCGCCGGGCACCCCTGCGCGGCCGACTTCTACCGGGGCGAGTTCACCGTGACCGACGCCGACCACTGGCGTTCGGTGTGGCGGGTCGGCGGCCCGAAGAAGGACCTCGTGCTCACCACCGACTACGTGCGTGAGGGCTGAGGCGACACCGCGTCCAGCCGCAGGGTCCAGCGGCCCGCGCGGCCGGCGACGGTGATCGTGGAGAGCGGCCGTACGTCGATGCTCCAGAAGGCGGCCGGCGGCGCCTGGAGGGCGTAGACCAGGGCCGCGCGGATCACGGCCGGTTCGGCCACGGCGACGATGCGGGCGTGGTCGTCACCGGGCCGGGTGTCGAGCCAGCCGCCCACCCGTGAGATGAAGGCGAGCATCGATTCGCCGCCATGCGGGCTGGCTCTCGGGTCGGCGAGCCAGGCGTCCACCGCCTGCGGCTCGCGGGCCATCGCCTCGGCCAGGGTCAGCCCCCGCCAGCGCCCCATGTCGCAGTCACGCAGGGCCAGCTGGGAGAGCGGGGCGTAGCCGAGCGCATCGCCGGTGGCGCGACTGCGCGGGGTCGGGGAGCAGTAGCGCAACTCGGCGGCCGCGAGCGGCAGCAGATACCCGACGACGCGCTGCACCTCGTCCCAGCCCGCCTGGTCCAGCGGCCGGTCGTCCTGGAACCGCTCCGCGTGCGACGGGGAACCGTGCGCTGCGGCCACGAACGTCACCCGAAGTGGCATGCGGTGATGGTGATCCCCGTACGGGGGCCGGTCAAGTGCCCGCACGCGGGCCGCTGTGAGGGTGACCGGAAAACACCGCCCCCGCTGTCTCAACGCCCCTTTTTCCGCTTCGACTTGTGCGCGTTCACCGCACTTCGTCCCACGCCGACCGCAGCCGCCGCACCCCTTCCGCGATTTCTCCCGTGCTCGCGACCGCGGCGAAGCTCAGCCGGAGGTGGGCCGCCGGGGGTTCGGCGCTGAAGTAGGGCCGGCCGGGGGTGACGGAGATGCCCGCGCGCAGCGCGGCGGCGGTCAGCGCGGACTCCGTGACACCCTCGGGCAGCCGGAGCCAGAGGTGGTAGCCGCCGAACGGAATGTGCGGCAGGGCGAGTTCGGGCAGAAGCAGCCCGAGCGCGCCGGTCATCGCCTCCCGGCGTGCCGCCAACTCCGCCGCCAGCGAGCGCAGATGGCGCGGCCATGCCGGTGAGCCGACGAGTTCGAGCGCCGCCTCCTGGAGCGGCCGGGGCACGAAGAAACTGTCCACGACCTGGATGGCGCGCAGGCGTTCCAGCACCGGTCCGCGCGCGGCGAGGGCGGCCACCCGGAAGCTGGGTGAGGTCGCCTTGGTGAGCGAGCCGACGTGCACCACGACCCCGTCCGGGTCGTCCGCCGCCAGCGGCCGGGGCAGTTCAGGAGCGTCGGCGTGCGCGAGACGGCGTACGAAGTCGTCCTCGATGACGAAGGCACCCGAGGCGCGGGCGATGCGCAGCACCTCGGTGCGGCGGTCGGGGGCGAGCACGGCGCCGGTCGGGTTCTGGAACAGGGGCTGGCAGACGAAGACGCGGGCGCCGGTGGCGCGGAAGGCGTCGGCCAGCAGTTCGGGGCGTACGCCGTCGGCGTCGACCGGCACCGGTACGGGCCGCAGGCCGGCGGCGCGGGCGAGGTCCAGCATGCCGGGGTAGGTGGGCGACTCGACCAGGACCGGCGCGCCGGGCGGGGCGAGCGCGCGCAGCGCGGTGGCCAGCGCGGACTGGCCGCCGGACGCGATGAGCACCTCGGCTGCGGTGACGGACCCGCCGATGCCCCGGGCGAACCACTCCCGCAGTTCGGGCAGCCCCTCCAGCGGCGGCCTGCCCCAGGCACCGGGCCGTCGTCCGGCGCGGGCGAGCGCGGCGGCCATGGCCTGCTCGGGCTGGAGACCGGGGTGCGGGTAGCCGCCGCTCAGTTCCAGCACGCCGGGCGGCGGTGCGGGCAGCGAGACCATGACCCCGGAGGCGTCCACGGTGCGCGGTACGACATCTCCGGCGGCGTCGGCGCTCAGCGCGACCTCCTGCCAGGAGGTGTCCCCGGCGGGCGGGGTCGCGGCGCGCGGGCCGGCCCGGAAGGCACCCGCGCCGGGCCGGGTGACGACCAGGCCCTCGGCGGCGAGCCGGGCCAACGCGCGGGAGACGGTGACCGGACTGACCCGGAACCGCTCGACCAGCGCACGGCTCGACGGGAGCTTTCCACCAGGTGAGTAGCGGTCCAGCTCCCTCCGCAACTGTTCCGCCAGCTCCCGCACACTGCTACGCTCGTTCATGAGAGCACAGAGTAGCGCTACCGATACGACCGCGATAGCAGTCACCGCACCCCGCGAGCCCCTCCTCGTGGGCACCGGCCAGGCGGCCCTCGGCGTCGTCGCCTTCTCCCTCACCTTCCCGGCCACCGCCTGGGGTCTGGAGAGCTTCGGGCCCTGGTCGCTCGTGGCGGTCCGGGGTGTCCTCGCGGCCCTGGTCGCGGGCGCCTGCCTGCTGCTTCTGCGCGTGCCGCTGCCCGAGGCCCGCCATCTGCCGGGGCTCGCGATGGTCGGGATCGGCACGGTGCTGGGCTTCCCGCTGCTGACGACGCTCGCGCTCCAGACCTCGACCACCGCGCACGCGGCCGTCGTCGTGGGCCTGTTGCCCCTGACCACCGCCGCGGTGTCCGCCCTGCGCACCGGCGTACGCCCCTCGCGCCGCTTCTGGACGGCGGCCCTGGCCGGCGCCGCGGCCGTCGTCGCGTTCACGGTCACCCAGAGCGGCGGCGCCCTGACCAGGGCGGACGTCTATCTCTTCGGGGCCCTGCTGATCTGCGCGGCCGGGTACACGGAGGGCGGCCGGCTCGCCCGGGTCATGCCGGGCTGGCAGGTCATCGGCTGGGCCCTGGTGCTGTGCCTGCCGCTGAGCGCGCTCGGCACGGCGGTGGCCCTGGGGCACGAGCCGGTGCGGCTCACCGCCCACGGGATCGCCGGGGTGCTGTGGGTCGCGGTGGGCTCGCAGTTCCTCGGGCTGCTGCTCTGGTACCGGGGCATGGCGGTCGTCGGCATCCCGCGGGCCAGCCAGTTGCAGTTGGCCCAGCCCCTGCTCACACTGGTGTGGTCGGCACTGCTACTGGGCGAGCACGTCCCCGCCGCGGCCCCGCTGACCGCGGTCGCCGTGCTCGTGTGCATCGCCGTCACCCAACGGTCGTGACCGTGAGGAGGGCCTCACAATGCGCGCTACGAAGGGCGACCACCTCGTCCAGCACGGACGAGTGGTGGGCCAGCACGATCAGGTCACCGAAGTGGTCGAAGTGATCGGCGAGAAGGGCGAACCGCCCTACCGCGTCCGCTTCGAGGACGGGCACGAGGCCATCATGTCGCCCGGCCCGGACTGCCAGGTCCGCCACCACGAGGACGAGACGAGCTAACGGAACACAACGGGGTCAGCGCGGGGGTCTCGCCGGCCGGCGGTAGTGGTCGGCGACCACCCGTGCCATCGCGCCCAGCGGATCGCGGGCCACGTCCTGGGCGGCGAAGAACACATGCCCGCGCACCTGCGGATATTCATCGGCCAGGGTGAGATGCCGGGACAGTTCGGCGGGGTCCTGCCAGGCGGGAGGCTGCCCGGCCGCGCCCGCCTTGTAGAGCGCCTCCCCCACGTACAGCCGGGTCCCGGTGCCCGCGGCCTCGGCCGCCCACCAGTCGAGGAGCTTGGCGTAGTCGGCGGCCGGGAAGCCGATGTTCCAGTAGATCTGCGGGACGATGTAGTCGATCCAGTGCTCGCGCACCCACCTCCGGGTGTCCGCGTACAAGTCGTCGTACGTCTGCACGCCGGCCCGGGTGTCGGAGCCGCGCGGATCGGTCGCCGCGTTGCGCCAGACGCCGAAGGGGCTGATCCCGAAGCGGGTGCCGGGCCGGACCCGGCGGATGCCCGCCGCGACCTCCCGCACCAGCCGGTCGATGTTGTCGCGCCGCCAGGCGGCCCGGTCCTCGAAGCCGCCCCCGTACGCGTCGTAGGCGGTGTCGTCGTCGAAGGTCTGCCCGGCGACCGGGTACGGGTAGAAGTAGTCGTCGAAGTGGACCGCGTCCACGGGGTACTTGGCGACCGCGTCCAGCATGGCCACCCGGACGAAGCGCCGGACCTCGGGCAGGCCGGGGTTGTAGTACAGCTTGCCGCCGTAGGGCACCACCCACTCCGGGTGGAGCCGCGCCGGATGGTCCGGGGTGAGCCGGCCGGGGTCGGTGTGGTTGGCGACGCGGTGCGGGTTGAACCAGGCGTGCAGTTCCAGGCCGCGCGCGTGGGCCTCGCGCACGGCGGTGCCCAGGGGGTCCCAGCCGGGGTCGCGGCCCTGGGTGCCGGTGAGGTACTCCGCCCAGGGCTCGTACGGCGAGGGCCACAGGGCGTCGGCGGTGGGGCGCACCTGGAAGATCACGGTGTTCAGCCGGTCGGCCACCGCCCGGTCGAGGTGGGCGATCAACTCGGCCCGCTGCTCCTCGGGCGGGAGCCCCGGCCGCGAGGGCCAGTCCCGGTTGGCGACCGTGGCGAGCCAGACCCCGCGCATCTCCCGGCGGTGCCGTCCCGAGGCGTACGCCGGGGTGCTCCCGGCCGTCGCCAGAGCGGCCAGCGCCCCCAGGGCGAGCGTCCGCCGCGAGACGGCCGCCACCCCCGTACGCGTCCCGGTCACCGCGCGAGCCGTCATCGGCACCTCCCCCACGCTCCGAGTCCGCCCCGTGACGGATCGTCCCGGAGGCACGGCTTGTCCCTACCCCGTCGATCGATCATCGATACTTGGCGGTAACGTGCACGATCGGAGCAGGCACCGAATCCGGACGCCCTGCACGAGCCGGAGAACCAGCGAAGGGGACGATGTGACGGACTTCCGAGCCGGAGACATCTCGCGCGTCGGAGTCGTGGGCTGCGGCCAGATGGGCGCGGGCATCGCCGAGGTGTGCGCACGCGCGGGACTGGACGTGAAGGTCGCCGAGACCACCGGCGACGCCCTGGAGTACGGCCGTACCCGGCTGCACAACTCCCTGGCCAAGGCGGCCGAGCGCGGCAAGATCAGCGAGGAGGAGCGCGACGCGGCCCTCTCCCGGCTGAGCTTCACCACCGACCTGGGCGAGTTCGCCGACCGCGATCTGGTGATCGAGGCCGTGGTGGAGAACGAGCAGGTGAAGACGGAGATCTTCCAGGTGCTCGACCAGGTGGTGACCCGCCCGGACGCGATCCTGGCCTCGAACACCTCCTCCATCCCCCTGGTCAAGCTGGCGGTCGCCACCTCGCGCCCCGACCACGTGATCGGGATCCACTTCTTCAACCCGGCCCCGGTGCAGAACCTGGTCGAGCTGATCCCGGCCCTCACCACCTCCGAGGGCACGCTCAGCCGGGCGCAGATCTTCGCGGAGAAGACGCTGGGCAAGCACGCCATCCGCGCGCAGGACCGCTCCGGCTTCGTCGTCAACGCGCTGCTGGTGCCGTACCTCCTCTCCGCGATCCGGATGTTCGAGTCCGGCATCGCCAGCCGTGAGGACATCGACAACGGCATGGAGATGGGCTGTGCCCACCCGATGGGTCCCCTGAAGCTCTCCGACCTCATCGGCCTGGACACGATCGTCTCGATCGCCAATTCCATGTACGCCGAGTACAAGGAGCCGCTGTACGCCGCTCCCCCGCTGCTCCAGCGCATGGTCGAGGCGGGCCGGCTGGGCCGGAAGTCCGGGTCGGGCTTCTACTCGTACTGAGCAGACTGTGGGGTGGTCGCACACGTGCTGACCGCACACATGTCGATCGCACATGGACCCGGCACTCATATGAGTGCCGGGTCCATGTGTTTCACACTCCGTGTGCGCCGGGGGCTCGCATATGCCGTTCGCACACGCTCCCCACGGGCCCACCAGGGCGGTTGACTCTGCATGCGCATGCAAGGGATGCGGAGTCGTCCCGTCCGACCACGGAAAGGAGTGGACCCGTGACCGTCGAACCGGAGCAGGCCGTGGTTCACGGAGAACTGGCCGAGTTACGCCGCCGCCTCGACGTCGCCTACGCGCGCGTCGAAGGCGGGCTGGCCCTGCTCAGTCACCGTACCGAGGAGACCGCCAAGGAGCTCGACGAGCTGAACTCCCGCGTGAAGTCCCTCGAACACGCCCGTTGGCCACTGACCTCGGTGGCCGCGCTCACCGCCCTCGGAGCGCTGGCCGTCGCCGTCTGGCAGGCGCTGGCTCACTGACCGTCGGCGAGCCGGAGATGGTGCAGCAGGAGTAACGCGGCCGCCATGTTGGCGGCCGGGACCTCCCCTCGGGCGATCATGTCGGGGACGAGTTTGAGCGGGACCCACTCACGGCGGTCCGACTCGAAGTCGTCCACGGGATGACCGGTGTACTCACCCTGGTCGGACCAGTAGACGTGGTGCCGGGCGTCGGTGAGGCCGTTGGACGGCTCCACACTCATCAGGTGGTGCAGAGGCCCCGGCCGCCAGCCGGTCTCCTCCTCCAGCTCCCGCGCGGCCGCGGTCATGATGTCCTCCCCGTCCTCCACGACCCCGGCGGCCAGTTCCCAGCCCCAGCTGTCGGTGATGAAGCGGTGCCGCCACAGCAGCAGGACCTCGTTGGCCTCGTTGACCACCGTGGCGACGGCGACCGGACGGAGCCGGATCAGGAAGTGGTCCAGATGTGAGCCGTTGGGCAGCTCGACATCCGCCAGATTGACGCTGAACCAGCGATTCGCGTACACAGTTTGTTCGTTCTGTTTCGTCCACTGCACGGTTCTGCCACCTTCCGCCGAGTAAGTGGCAATATCGCAGCAGGGACTATTCCCGGCCTACAGGGCGCTCGCTTCGGCGGCGCGCGCCCCCGCCCGCTACAGCGGGACGCGCAGCGCGCCGTCGATCAGTTCCGCCGCGTCCGCGGTGCCGGCCGAGCCGCAGCGCACCAGGTACTCGCGGACCGCCCGGAGCCGGTCGCGCAGCCGCTGGGACTCCATGCCGCGGGCCTGCTCGGCCATCTGCACGGCCGTCGCCACCGCCTTGTCGGCGTTGCCCTGCCGCAGCTCGATCGTGCTCAGCATCGCCAGCCGGTGCACCCGGCCCCGGTCGTGCGCCGGGGTGTCCACGGCCGCCGCCGCGTGCTCCCGCGCGGCCGACAGTTCACCGAGGCTCAGCAGCGCCTCGGCCACCTGGACGTTCACCAGGCCCGGCTGGACGTAGCCGGTCTCGTCCGGCTCGGTGCCCGGCCGGATCTGCCCGGCCGCCGACTCCGCCCGCCGGATGCAGGACAGCGCGCCGCCCCCGTCGCCGAGGTGCGCGTACGCCTTGGCCTGCATCGCGTACAAGTCGGAGGCGAGCGCCGGGGTGATGTGGCGGCCCGCCGTACGCAGCGCGGCCTCCGCGAAGGCGACCGCCTGGCGGTACTCCCGCATGAACAGCGACTGGTTGACCAGCAGCGCTATCACGTACGCCCCCAGCCCCCGGTCGCCGCTCGCCTTGGCCAGCCGCAGCGCCTGGTGGAAGTAGCGCTGGGCCAGGCCGTGGGCGTCGGAGTCGTAGGCGCAGATGCCCGCGATGGCCACCAACCCTCCGGTGGCTCGGTGCAGTTGACGGCCGGTGTCGTCGGGGTAGCTGCCGCGCAGCAGGGGCGCGGCCTCGGCGTTGAGGAAGCCGACGATCCGGGTGCGGGTCGCCACCCCGCCCGTCTTGCGGTACATCTGCTCGTAGTGGGCGCGGGCCGCCCGCAGGGTGCCGATGTCGGCCTCGGTGACCCGGAGGTGTCCGCCGCGCGAGACGTCGACGTCCTCCGGCGGGTTCTCCCACTCCCACACCGGCATCACGGCGGGCGTGCCGGTGACGGCGGGGGCGCCCAGGACGTGCGGGCGCTGCTGTTCGTCGGAGCGCCACAGCGCGGTGGCCCGCTCCACGAAGCCGGAGAGCGAGCCGGCGTGCGCGGTGGCCGGTTCACCCGGTACGCCGAGACCGATGTCGTCCAGCGTGACCGGGCGCCGTAACCGTCCCGCGAGCACCTCGCAGATCAGGTCCGGCACCTGGCCTCTGGGCCGCTGGCCCTTCAGCCAGCGGGCGACGGCGGTGTGTTCGTATCTGAGGGCGAGTCCCCGGCGGCGGCCCGCCTGGTTGACGTGGGCGGCGAGCCCGGCGTGCGAGATCCCCGCCTCGTCCAGGATCGCGTCGAGCAGAGTGTTGGGCTGCATGGTGGCCCCCCGAGTGGCGTGGTGCCGTAAGCGTAGTGCGAACGGGTTCACACGGGGTGTGAACAAAGTGCGCGCATCCGCGCCCCGCGCGCACTGTCCGGCGAGCGGGCCGGGCCGCTTCACTTGGGTCCCCCGCCTCACCAGAGGCGGGCCGGGCCGCCCGCTCCCCCTCAGAAGGCGGCGGTCCGGCCGAGCGCCCCCGGGCGTCGGGCGGAGCCCCGCCTCTCACCGCCGCGCGGAACCGGTACCGCGTCGCCGGTACGGCCCTCGGGCCACCGGCCCCGCGTTCGCGCGGCGGCGGCCGGGCACCCGGCCCGGCGGGCGCCGGGAACGGCGCCGGCCGGCCACGGATCGAGTCCGTGACCGGCCGGTGCCTTCGGCTTCTCGCGGGGGTCAGCCGCGCAGCTCCGCGCCCGTGCGCTCGTTCGCCACGGCGACCGCGGCGTCGCGCGCCGCGGACGCCTCGTCCACGGTCAGCGTGCGGTCGGCGGCCCGGAAGCGCAGCGCGTACGCCAGGGACTTGCGGCCCTCGCCGAGCTGCTCCGGGTTCTCGTACACGTCGAACAGCCGGATGGACTCCAGCAGCTCGCCCGCGCCCTCGCGCAGCGCGGCCTCGACGTCGGCGGCCGGCACCGGCTTGTCGACGACCAACGCGACGTCCTGCGTGGCGACCGGGAAGGTGGAGATGGCGGGCGCCTGCGGGGTGTCGTCGCCGGCCTCCTCCAGGGCGTCCAGGTCGACCTCCATCGCCGAGGTGCGCTCGGGCAGACCGAGGGCCTTGAGCACGCGCGGGTGGAGTTCGCCCGCGTGGCCGACGACGCGCTCGGCGCCGTCCACCACGACCGCCAGCTCGGCGCAGCGGCCGGGGTGCCAGGGGCCGTACTGGGCCTTGCGCACGATCAGCTCGGCACCGGTCTCGCGGGCGACGGTCCGGGCGGCCTCGACGGCGTCCGCCCAGTCGGCCGGGCGGCCCTTGCCCCACCAGCCGGCCTGCTCGCGGGCGCCGGTGAGGGCGACGGCCACGTGGCGCGGCTGCTCGGGCAGCACGGCGTCCAGGCGGGCGATCTCCTCGTCGGTGGGCCGGCGGTCGACGGGCAGGTGTCCGGCCACAGCGGCGGCCTCGCGCGGCAGGAAGACCAGGCCGGTCTCGAACAGCGCCAGGTCGTGCGAGCCCCGGCCGTCGTTGCGGCGCAGCGCGCCCAGCAGGCCGGGCAGCAGCGTGGTGCGGAGCGCGGGCTCCTCGTCGTTGAGCGGGTTGGCCAGCTTCACCACGCGGCGGGCCGGGTCACCGGCGTCCAGACCGAGCTGGTCGAAGACCTGCTCGGAGACGAACGGGTAGTTCGGCGCCTCGACGTAGCCCGCGCCGGCCAGGGCGCGGCCGACCCGGCGGTGCAGCCGCTGGCGGTGGGTCAGGCCGCGGCCGGAGCGGGGCCTGGGCAGCGTGGAGGGCAGGTTCTCGTAGCCCTCCAGCCGGATGACCTCCTCCGCGAGGTCGTTGGGGTCGGTGAGGTCGGGCCGCCAGGACGGGACGGTGACGATCAGCTCGTCCTGCCCGTACACGTCGCTGCCGATCTCCTGGAGACGGCGGACGACGGTCTCGCGGCCGTAGGTGACGCCCGCGACCTTGTCCGGGTGGTCGGCCGGGATGGCGATCGTGCGCGGCGCGGACGGCGCGACGATCTCGGTGACGCCGGCCTCGGCGGTGCCGCCCGCGAGCAGGACCAGCAGGTCCACGGTGCGCTGCGCGGCAGCGGCGGCGGCCTCGGGGTCGACACCGCGCTCGTAGCGGCGGGACGCCTCGGTGGACAGCTTGTGCCGGCGGGCCGTACGCGCGACGGAGACGGCGTTGAAGTGGGCCGCCTCCACCACGACGTCCGAGGTGGAGCGCTCGGTGTCGTCGTGGTCGGCGATCTCCGTGTTCGCGCCGCCCATGACACCGGCCAGGCCGATGGGGCCGCGCTCGTCGGTGATGACGAGGTCCTCGGCGTGCAGCGTGCGCTCGACCCCGTCGAGGGTGCGCAGCTTCTCGCCCTCCTCGGCGCGGCGGACCCCGATGGCGCCCTGGACCGAGGTGCGGTCGTAGGCGTGCAGGGGCTGGCCCAGCTCCATCATCACGTAGTTGGTGACGTCCACGGCCAGCGAGACCGGGCGCATGCCGACCTTCTGCAGGCGGCGGCGCAGCCAGATCGGGGACCGCGCCTCGGGGCTCAGACCGGTGACGGTGCGGGCGGTGAAGCGGTCGCAGCCCATCGGGTCGGAGACCTTCACCGGGTAGCCGTAAGCGTTCGGCGCGGGCACGTCGATCAGCGCCGGGTCGCGCAGCGGCAGGCCGTAGGCGATGGCGGTCTCGCGGGCGACGCCGCGGATGGACAGGCAGTCGCCGCGGTTGGCGGTGACGGCGATGTCCAGCACCTCGTCGACCAGCTCCAGCAGCTCGATGGCGTCCTTGCCGACCTCGGTCTCCGGCGGCAGCACGATGATGCCGTGGGTGCCGTCGTCGCCCATGCCCAGCTCGTCGGTGGAGCAGATCATGCCGTGCGAGGTCTTGCCGTACGTCTTGCGCGCGGCGATGGCGAAGTCGCCGGGCAGCACTGCGCCGGGCAGGACCACGACGACCTTGTCGCCGACCGCGAAGTTGCGGGCACCGCAGACGATCTCCTGCGGCTCACCGGTGCCGTTGGCGGTGCCGACGTCGACCGTGCAGAAGCGGATCGGCTTCTTGAAGCCCTCCAGCTCCTCGATGGTCAGCACCTGGCCGACGACGAGGGGGCCCTTCAGGCCGGCACCGAGCTGTTCGACGGTCTCGACCTCGAGGCCGGAGTCGATGAGCTTGGCCTGTACGTCGCGGCCGGTCTCGGACTCCGGCAGGTCGACGTACTCCCGCAGCCAGGAAAGCGGGACACGCATCAGATCTCCATCCCGAACGGCCGGGTGAACCGGACGTCACCCTCGACCATGTCTCGCATGTCTTCGACGTTGTGGCGGAACATCAGCATCCGCTCGATGCCGAACCCGAAGGCGAACCCGCTGTACTTCTCCGGGTCGACACCGCAGGCGGTCAGCACCTTGGGGTTGACCATGCCGCAGCCGCCCAGCTCGATCCAGCCCTCGCTGGAGCAGGTGCGGCAGGGCCGGTCGGGGTTGCCGACGGACGCGCCGCGGCAGACGTAGCACACCATGTCCATCTCGGCGGACGGCTCGGTGAACGGGAAGAAGTTCGGCCGCAGCCGGGTCTTCATGTCCGGGCCGAACAGCGACTGGACCATGTGGTCCAGAGTGCCCTTGAGGTCGGCCATGGTCAGGCCCTCGTCGACGGCGAGCAGCTCGACCTGGTGGAAGACCGGGGTGTGCGTGGCGTCCAGCTCGTCGGTGCGGTACACGCGGCCGGGGCAGATCACGTAGACCGGCGGCTCGCGGTCCAGCAGGGAGCGGATCTGCACGGGCGAGGTGTGGGTGCGCAGCACGACGCCGGACTCGGTGCCGCCCTTCTCGTCGCGGACGAAGAAGGTGTCGGCCTCACCGCGCGCCGGGTGGTCGGGGCCGATGTTGAGCGCGTCGAAGTTGAACCACTCGGCCTCGGCCTCGGGGCCCTCGGCGACCTCGTAGCCCATGGCCACGAAGATGTCCTCGATGCGCTCGGAGAGCGTGGTCAGCGGGTGCCGGGCACCGGCGGGGACACGGTCGTACGGCAGGGTGACGTCGACGTCCTCCTCGACCAGCACCCGCGCGTCGCGCTCGGCCTCCAGCTCCGCCTGGCGGGCCGCGAGCGCCTTGTTGACGGCGCCGCGGGCCATGCCGACCCGCTTGCCGGCGTCGGCCTTGGCGTGCGGGGGCAGGGCGCCGATCTCGCGGTTGGCGAGGGACAGCGGGGAGGCCGGGCCGGTGTGGGCGACCTTGGCCTCGTGGAGCGCCTCGAGGGAGTCCGCGGCACGGAAGGCGGCGAGCGCCTCGTCCCGCATGCGCTCGATCTCTTCCGGTTTCAACGCCTCGACCTCGACAGGGTCGTACGACTTATTCGGTGCCGACATCTCTTCCCGTGCTTCCGATTGGGTGGCTGGTGGTCCCGTCACCGCCCGAGGGGGTCCCGGCGGGCCGCGTACGGACACAAAGGTGCCAGGGGCCGAGTCTAACGGGGACGGGCTGGACGAATGGCCCGCGGGCGCCTAGGCCAGGTAGGCCGGGGCGCTCACGGGCAACGTAAATCGGAACCGCGCGCCGCCACCGGGGGCGCGGCCGACCGTGATGGTGCCGCCGTGGGCCTCGACGATGCCCTTGACGATGTAGAGCCCGAGGCCGGTGCCGCCGCGCTTGCTGCCCCGCCAGAAGCGGGTGAAGACGCGGTTCATGGACTCCTCCGGGATGCCGGGCCCCTCGTCGCTCACCGTGACCGACGTGGCTGTCTCCTCGCCCTCGCGCGGGGACGGGGCGGGCGTGACGTCGATTGTGACGGTTCCGGCGCCGTGGCGCACCGCGTTTTCCAGCAGGTTGCTGAGCACCTGGTCGACCTTGTCGGGGTCGGCCCACAGGGCGGGCAGCGGGTGCTCGACGCGGAGCAGGAAGCGGTCGGCGGGCTGGCCGGCGGCGACGTGGGCCTGGATGTGCCGACCGACGGCGGCTCCGATGTCGACGGGCTGGCGGCGCACCTCCAGCCGGCCGCTGTCGATGCGGGAGATGTCGAGGAGTTCGGCGATGAGCCGGGTGACCCGGTCGGCGTCGGCGTCGACGGTCTCCAGCATCAGCCGCTTCTGCTCATCGGTGAACCGCTCCCACTTGGCCAGCAGGGTGGCGGTGAAACCCTTGACGGAGGTCAGCGGGGAACGCAGCTCGTGCGCGACGGTGGCGATCAGCTCGGCATGGCTGCGCTCGGTGCGGCGCCGGGCGTCGGTGTCCCGGAGGGTGACGACCAGGCGGCGCAGCGGGCCGAGGGGCTCGTCGCGTACGTAGCGGGCGGCGACCAGCACCTCGCGGCCGCCGGGCAGCAGCAGGTTCCGCTCGGGCTGGCGGACCCGGATGGCGAGGCCGCCGTAGGGGTCGGTGAGCTGCCACCAGCGGCGGCCTTCGAGGTCCTCCAGCGGCAGCGCCTTCTCCAGCGGCCGGCCGAGGGCGTCGGCGGGGCTGACGGCGGTGATCCGGGCGGCGGCGGCGTTGAACCGTACGACCCGGCCGTGCTCGTCGGCGACGACGAGCCCGTCGGGGAGCTGGTCGGGGTCGATCGCGTCGGCGGGAAACGCGCGCACGTCCCGCCCGTCCGGCGCCGCACTCGTGCCGACCACACTCATCCCCGTACCCCACCTCTCAGCCTGCGCAGGGCCCCCGAGTGGGTCACCCTACTAGCTCCGGGTGACGGAACGGCAGCCTCCGGGAGCGCGCTGGGCGCGCGCCGACGCGTAGAGGCATACGGCGGCGGCGGTCGCCAGGTTCAGGCTCTCGGCCTTGCCGTGGATGGGGACGCTGACGACGGCGTCGGCGAGGGCCCGGGTCTCCTCGGGCAGTCCCCACGCCTCGTTGCCGAACACCCAGGCGGTGGGGTCGCCCATGGCGCCCTTGTCCAGCTCCTCGTCGAGGTCGCGGTCCCCGGCGCCGTCGGCGGCGAGGATGCGCACCCCGGCGTCCTTGAGCCCCTGGACGGCCTGTTCCACGGGGACGCCCATGGCGACGGGCAGGTGGAAGAGGGAGCCGACGGAGGCGCGTACGGCCTTGGGGTTGTACAGGTCCACGGAGGCGTCGGTGAGGATGACCGCGTCGGCGCCGGCGGCATCCGCGCAGCGCAGGACCGTGCCCGCGTTGCCGGGGTCGCGGACGTGCGCGAGGACGGCGACCAGGGCGGGGCGGGCGGAGAGGATGTCCTCGAACGGGGTGTCCAGGAACCGGCAGACGCCGACGACACCCTGCGGGGTGACGGTGGTGGAGATGTCGGCGATGACGTCCTCGTCGGCGAGGTGCACCCGCGCGCCCGCGGCACGTGCCTCGGCGATGATGTCGGCGTACCGCTCCGCGGCCTCGACGGTGGCGAACAGCTCCACCAGCGTGGACTCCCCGTCGACCCGGTGCCCGGCGGCCTCCCGCACGGCCTGCGGCCCCTCCGCGAGGAACAGCCGCTCCTTCCCCCGGAAATTCCGCCTCCCCAGCCGTCGCGCGGCACTCACCCGCGCCGAACGAGGAGAGATCAACTCAGGGTTGCCGGAGCCCATGTTCCTCATCACTTTCAACCGAAATCCAACAGCAAGCGGTGTCGTCCAGGGGCGCGGGGAACTGCGCGACCAGCCACGACGGCGCCGCACCCGACGACACCCACCGCCCGCCCCAACGACAGGACCCGCAAGCAAAATAGCCTGCGGGTCCTGGAGACAACCGGCTCAAGGCCAGCGCAGCGTCACGCGGCCTTCGGCGCGTTCACGTCGGCCGGGAGCGCCTTCTGGGCGACCTCGACGAGCGCCGCGAACGCGGTGCCGTCGTTGACGGCCAGCTCGGCCAGGATCTTGCGGTCGACCTCGATGTTCGCGGCCTTGAGACCCTGGATGAAGCGGTTGTAGGTGATGCCGTTGGCGCGGGCAGCGGCGTTGATCCGCTGGATCCAGAGCTGACGGAAGTCACCCTTGCGCTTCTTGCGGTCGTTGTAGTTGTAGACCAGCGAGTGGGTGACCTGCTCCTTGGCCTTGCGGTACAGGCGCGAGCGCTGACCACGGTAGCCGGAAGCCTGCTCGAGGATCGCCCGGCGCTTCTTGTGGGCGTTGACTGCCCGCTTGACGCGTGCCACTTGTTAACTCCTTGTAGCGGGGCCGGTGAGTGGACTCGGACTCACACGACCCGAAAACGATTGGGTCCCGGTGTCGACGTACGGCGCGCTAGAGGCGCCGCGACGTCACTTGCCGAGAAGCTTCTTGATCTTCGCGGCGTCGCCCGGAGCCATCTCGGCGGTGCCGGTGAGGCGGCGCGTCACGCGGGACGACTTGTGCTCGAGCAGGTGGCGCTTGCCGGCGCGCTCACGGAGCACCTTGCCGGAGCCGGTGACCTTGAAGCGCTTGCTGGCACCGCTGTGCGACTTGTTCTTCGGCATAGCGCCGTTATCTCCTCGTCGGTGGCGCTCCGGTGCCCGGTCGTGAAACCGGGCACGGTGGAGCGTCGCTCTCTTATCGGTTGGTTCCGTCGGGACCTGTGGGTCCCTCGGGATCACGCCTCGGCGGGAGCCTCGGCAGGGGCCTCGACGTCCACGTCCTCGGCGGTCTCGGCGTCCGCGGCGTTCTGCGAGCGGCCGGGGTTGGCCTTCGCGTCGGCCTTGCGGGCCTCCTGCGCCTGGCGGGCCTCGGCCATCGCCTCGGTCTTCTTCTTGTGCGGACCGAGGACCATGATCATGTTTCGGCCGTCCTGCTTCGGGTTCGACTCGACGAACCCGAGGTCCTGGACGTCCTCCGCGAGGCGCTGCAGCAGTCGGTAGCCCAGCTCGGGGCGGGACTGCTCACGGCCACGGAACATGATCGTGATCTTGACCTTGTCGCCCTGCTTGAGGAACCGGACGACGTGACCCTTCTTGGTGTCGTAGTCGTGCGGGTCGATCTTCGGCCGGAGCTTCATCTCCTTGATGACCGTGTGCGCCTGGTTCTTGCGCGCCTCACGGGCCTTCATGGCCGACTCGTACTTGAACTTCCCGTAGTCCATGAGCTTGCACACGGGCGGACGGGCGTTCGCCGCGACCTCGACCAGGTCCAGGTCGTACTCCTGCGCAAGCTCCAGTGCCTTGGCCAGCGGGACGATGCCCACCTGCTCGCCACTGGGACCGACAAGTCGCACCTCGGGAACGCGAATCCGGTCGTTGATGCGGGGCTCGGCGCTGATGGATCCTCCTCGGTAGCACCACGCGACGGTCTGGCGGACAGCCGCGTAACGTCTGTATCAGTAAGACCTAACCGCGCCGAAGCACAAAAAATGCCCCGGACGATCACATGCGGGGCTCCTCGAACTACCGGAACACCGCCGCGATGGCCGCGGGGCGCGCTCTCGGACGGTGTCCGACGCCTGGGCGACGAATCCGTCTGACCGGTGACCCGCCGCCCGTGAGGGTGGTCGGGTGGGAGCTCGAAGCCTCCACTTGTGGGCCGGAGTGCTCGCCGCGTGGGCGTACTCGTCCGGCCGGTCGTTACACCAGGTTAGCAGGAGCGGCGCGCGGCAGCCAATCTCGTGTCTCCCGGCCGTGCGGCCGGGGTCCGGTCGGGAGGTGCCGGGGACCGGCGCCTATCGTGTGGGGTATGAGTGAGACCTCCCCTGAGACGCCCGACTTCGACGCCATGACCCGCGACATCGCCGAGGTCCCCGCTGTCGAGGTGATCGTGACGGTCGCCGTCAACCTGATGAGCGCGGCCGCGGTGAAGCTCGGGCTGAGCGAGGAGGGCGAGAAGTACAAGGACCTGGACGAGGCCCGCAAGCTGATCAGCGCCCTCGCCGGCCTGCTGGACGCGAGCACGACCGAGATCAGCTCCTTCCACGCCGCCCCGCTGCGCGACGGCCTGAAGTCGCTCCAGCTCGCCTTCCGCGAGGCGTCCCTCGTCCCGGACGAGCCGGGCCAGGGCCCCGGCGAGAAGTACACCGGGGCCGTCTACGGCTAGTCGTCAGTCACGCACGAACAGGGGCTCGCCCGGAGGGGTGGTTCCGGCCGGCAGGAGTGCCAGGTCGAGGCCGCGCACCAGGCGGGCCCTCAGCGTTTCGTCGGCGGCCAGCCGCTCGGCGACCGCGCGGGCGGCCCGGGCGGGCGGCACGGCAGGGTCCAGGACGAGCGCCAGGGTGCCGTCGGCCTCGCCGGGGCCCAGGTGCGCGGAGCGTACGGCGGGCTCGGCGGCGACGGCCGCGCGGACGGCGGCCACCACGGCCGGGTCGGTCAGCGGGTCCACGCTGGTACGGCCCTCGGCGAGCGCGAGCAGCGCGGGACCGGTCAGCTCGAACGGCACCGGCCCGGCGAGGTCCAGCACGACCGTGTCGGCCTTCTCATGGGCGGCGGCCTGGAGCGCCTGGTGCAGCGGTACGGCGACCGGCCGGGCGGCGGGGTCCCAGCGGGCCAGCGACGCGGTGGAGGTGAAGGCGGGCAGCGCGGTGCGCCCGGCGGCCTTCAGCGTGGGAACAGCCATGTCGCTGGTCTTCTCCCGGCGCAGCCCGTTCTCGTCCACCTCGACCTCCCCGAGCACGGCGACGACGGGCACGAGCAGCCGGGCTCCCTTGAGCGCCTCCAGCACCGGCCCGAGCGCCGCCCGGTCCTCGGCCCAGGCCGCGAGCGCGGCACTCAGCCGGGGATCGGCGGAGCCGTCGTCGTCGGAGAACCCGGAGTCGGGAATGTTCTTGTTCACCACGCTCCCGACCCTATCGGGGGCGGGACGGGGCCGAGCCGACGGGAGGCGTCGATGCGAGCGCTGAGGGTGGCGGTGCCCGAGGGAGCCCGGCTGTCGGCGGGCGTGCTCGATCCGGGCTCCGGACGGAGCGCGGTGTACGGCGACGGCTCCTTCGACGCGGCGAGCGTGGTCAAGGTCGGCATCCTGGCCGCGCTGCTGCTCGGCGCCCAGGACGCGGACCGGGAGCTGACGGGGGCGGAGCGGGAGCGGGCCGCGCGGATGATCGGCCGGAGCGACAACGCCTCGGCGACCGAGCTGTGGCACGGGATCGGCGGCGCCCCCGGCCTGGACGCGGCCCACCGCCGCCTCGGCCTCACCGCGACGGTGGGCGGCACGAACGGCTACTGGGGCCTGACCCGCACCACGGCGCGGGACCAGCTGACCCTGCTTCGGCACGTGTTCGCCCCCTCCCCCGTGCTGACCCCGGCCTCGCGCGCCCGTCTGGCCGCCCTGATGGCCTCCGTGGTGCCCGACCAGCGATGGGGTGTCTCGGCGGTGGGCCCCGGCGCGCTGAAGAACGGCTGGTTCCCGCGCGACGCGACCGGGCGCTGGGTCGTGCACAGCGTCGGCCGGGCGTCGGGCGCCCACGGGGACCGCCTGCTGGCGGTCCTCACCGAAGGCACGTCGAGCCGGGCGGAGGGCATCGCCCTGGTGGAGTCGGCGGCGCGGGCGGCGGTACGGGCGTTCGCCGACTCCGCGTGATCAGTGAAGGGTGCCCGGCCTGCGGCCGCGCCGGATCACCACGGCCGCCGCGATCAGGAGGGCGATGCCGGTGGCGCCCGCCGGCCAGGCTGCCCAGCCGGTGCCGGAGGAGGCGGAGCCGGAGGCGTCGGGGCCCGGGCCGAAGTACTTCTTGGCGTAGGTGGCGGGTCGGAGGGTGTCCGGCTTCAGGGTCGCCGCGGTCTTCAGGGCGGCGGCCGGATCGATCATGCCGAAGCCTCGGGAGTCGTCGCGGCCGCCCGCGGGGGCGTCCCGCGCGGTGTCCTCCAGCACCTTCTTGACCTGGGCCGGTGTGAGCTTCGGCCGGTCGGCCTTGAGCAGGGCCGCCGCGCCGGAGACGAAGGCGGAGGCGGCCGAGGTGCCCCAGCCCTCGTAGTAGCGGTGGTCGGGGTCGGCGATGACGACGTCCACACCGGGCGCGCTGACGGCGGCGTACCAGCGGCGGGTGGAGAAGGAGGCGCGGGTGCCGTAGCGGTCGACCGCGGCGACGGCGATGACGCCGGGGTAGGCGGCCGGGTAGGAGACGTGGTCGCCCTTGTCGCCGCCGTTGCCCGCCGAGGCGACCACGACGACGCCCTTGCCGAGGGCGTACTGCACGGCCTCGTCCTCCCCGGCCTCGGGGTGCGCGGAGTCGGAGTCGTCACCGAGGGAGAGGTTGATGACGTCGGCGCCGTGGTCGGCGGCCCAGCGGATGCCGTCCGCGAGGGCGTTGCCGCGGGTGACCCGGGCCTTGGCGCGGGCGGGGTCCTTGTCCTCCAGGATGACCCGTACGGGGAGGATCTTCGCCTCGGGCGCGACGCCCATGATCCCTGCGCCGTCGCCGGGTCCGTGCCCGTGACCGGCGATGATCCCGGCCATGGCGGTGCCGTGCCGGGCCCAGGCCCGGTCGCCGGGCCCGGCGCCGAAGCCGACCATGTCCTTGCCGGGCAGCACGTTGCCCGCGAGGTCGGGGTGGTCGTCCTCCACGCCGGTGTCGAGCACGGCGACGGTGACGCCCTGCCCCCGGGTGGTGCGCCACGCCTCGTCGAGATGGAGCGCGGACAGTCCCCACTGCTGGGCGCGGATGGAGTCGGCGTGGGCGGTGGCTGCGGGGAGCAGGGCGAGACCGGCCGCGAGCAGCAGACTGGACGCGGTGCGGGTACGGCGCCTCATGACGGTTTCTCCGTGGCCGGGCTGACGGTCTGGCGGAGCTTGCGCTGGATACGGTCGGCGAGCCCCTGGGCCTCGTTGCCGAGGCCGGCCTGCGCGGGTGCGGAGGTGGCGCCGGAGCGCACCGCGTCCTGGGCGGGCTCGGGGGTGTCGACGGTGCGGCCGTCGGCCCAGCCGGAGACGGCGAAGGCGACGATGGGCGCGTCGGTGAGGACACTGACCGTCCAGCTCGCACGCTGCTTCGCGCCGAACCCGGCGGCGGGGGTGCCCTCGGCGGCGTAAGGCAGGGGCAGCAGGTCGGTGCGCCGGTCGAGGCGCTCGTTCCGGAAGCGGGCGGCGAGCCCGGCCATGGCCGCGGGGTCGGCCTTGGTGAACAGCAGTCCCACGGTGGTGACATGGGTCCGGGTGGCGTCGGTGTAGGTGGCGCGCAGCAGGCGGGCGCAGCCCACGGGGGCGAGGGCGCGCGCCAACAGCGGGTCGAAGGCTCCCGCGCAGCCGGTGTCGGGGGCCACCGCTATCCGGGTCCAGCTCCGGTCGGCTCCGCCGGGTCCGGCGCCGGTGCCCCGCACGGTGGGCGGGAAGAGCTGGTCGACGGGCACGTCGTGCCAGAGCGACCCGGCGGCGGCGAAGCCGCTGTCCGCGGTGCGGTCGCCGTCCTCGCCGGTGAGCCAACTCCCGGCCAGCGCACCGCCGATGAGCCCGAGTCCGAGCACGACGCAGACGGCGGCGACACCGGTGCGGCTGCGCAGCCGGGCCAGCGGGCCGAGGCCGCTGACGGGTTCCTCGTACGGCTCGGGCTGCCCGAACGCGCCGACCGGCCAGGGGGCGTTCCAGGAGAGGGCCGGGTCGGGCGCGGGCGCCGGGCTCCAGGCGGGCGCGGGTGGCAC
>NZ_MUNH01000904.1:0-619 GCF_002154615.1 Streptomyces recifensis | reverse complement strand
CCTGAGGGTGACCATGGCCGGGGCGCACGGACAGGTGCAGCCGCACGGCAGTGTGAAGACGGGGGTCGGCGGCGCCTTGGGCCCCGGCCCCGTGCAGACCACGGCGGGTGTGGCCGCTCTGGCCGTCGCCGCCGCGGGCGGTACCTGGCTCCTGCATCGCCGGGCGAGAGGCGACGGGATCTGACGGACACCCTCCGCTGTCCGTCGCCGGTACCGCGAAGCCCGCCCCCCAAGGGTCCGATGCCCCTCGTGACCCCTGGGGGGCGGGCCTTCCCTCAAGGGTCGTCTCCGGTAAGGGGTTCCCATGCGCAGGATCGGCGACACCGTCATAGCCACCGTCACGGCTTTCGCGCTCGGTACCGGTGTCTGGCTGCTCAGTACCGGTACCGGTACTCCCCCGCAGCCGTCCGCAGCCGAGGGCCGCCCCGATCCGGGCGGCGAACGCGGCGGGGTCACACCCCTGATGGCGTCCCCGCCCACCCGTATCCGCATCCCCGCGATCCGGGTGAACGCTCCCCTGATGGGCCTCTCCCTGACCTCCTCGGGCAGCCTGGACGTGCCGCCCCCCGCCGAGAAGAACCTCGCCGGCTGGTACGAGGCCGGCACCACCCCCGGCGAC
>NZ_MUNH01000903.1:0-508 GCF_002154615.1 Streptomyces recifensis | reverse complement strand
GGCCCTGCTCTCCTCGGTCCTCCCGTACACCCTTGAACTGCTCGCCCTCCGCCGCCTCCCCGCCCCGACCTTCGCCATCCTGATGAGTCTGGAACCGGCCGTGGCGGCCACCGCGGGCTTCTTCGTCCTCCACCAGACCCTCTCCCTGACCCAGGCCGCCGCCATCGCGCTGGTCATCGCGGCGAGCATCGGCGCGGTGCGCACCCAGACGAGGCGAGTGGCACCGCCGGCGCCCGAGGCGTAGGCACTCCGCTCAGGGTGGGCGGACCGCTCGATGACGGGGGGGTGTTGCCGGCTCACGTCCGGCCCGGATCGCGCCTGTGTCGCTCGGAGTGCCCGCCTTTGCGGCTGATCGACGGCTCAGGTCACCGGCCCCGCCAGCCGTAGCGCCTCCCGTGCGTTGTGTTCCGCGATTCCTCGCATGGCGTCGCGGTGGGGGAAGTCGCCGTCCAGCAGGCGGAGGGGGCCCGCGACCAGGGAGAGGTGGAGAGCGAGGGTGTGGAGGGAC
>NZ_MUNH01000902.1:0-615 GCF_002154615.1 Streptomyces recifensis | reverse complement strand
CCGGGCCCTGGGCCACCCGGGTGCGGCCCGGCGAGACCCTGCGCTTCTTCGGCCCGGGCGGCGCCTACACCCCCGACCCGGTGGCGTGCATCAGCTCCAGCCGGTTGAAGCCGATCTCGTCGAACGACCAGCGCACCAGCGCGTCCGTGGCGTGCCGGGCCACGCCCTGCCCGCGCGCCGACGCCACCGTCCAGTACGCCACCTCGGCCACACCGTCCCGCAGCCGGATCTCCCGCAGTGCGGCCCGGCCGCACAGCTCACCGGTGTCCGCCCGCACCACGGCCCACTGGGCGTCGCACTCACGCGTCCACTGCGCGTGCCAGTCCTCGATCCAGCCGGCGGCCTCCTCGGGGGAGTCGCAGGACCTGGCGTGCCACTGGTTGAGCGTCGGGTCCTGGAAGGCCGCGTGGACGGCGGGCGCGTCCTCGGCCCGCCAGGGGCGCAGGCGCAGCCCGCCGGCGGCCGGGATCTCCGGCTGCGGACGGCTGGAGAGGGTTCCTTCGGGCAGCACCGGGCTGGTCAGATACGGCATGCCGGCATCCTGCCAAGCACCGGGCGGCGGGCCAACCGGATTGCGCCGCCCCCGTAACCTGGGACACCTGATGAGACGCCGTA
>NZ_MUNH01000901.1:0-700 GCF_002154615.1 Streptomyces recifensis | reverse complement strand
CCCGCAGCAGCCGTAGCCGCACCGGGCCCCTGCCGTGCCGCACGACGTTGCCGACCAGTTCGCTGGCGAGCAGTTCCGTCGTGGGGGTCAGTTCGTCCAGCCCCCACTCCGTCAGCTGTTCACGGACGTGCCTGCGCGCCATGCCGGCCGCTTGCGGGACTTCAGGCAGGGGCCAGGAGGCCAGTTGGCCGGAGGGGAGTGCGTGGACCCGGGTCACGAGGAGGGCGACGTCGTCGCCGGTGGACCGTCCGTCGGGAAGGAGGCCGGTGACGATGTCGTCGCAGAGGGCGTGCAGGTCTTGTGTGTCGGCATGGCTCAGCAGCCGTGCGAGGCCGGCCATGCCCTGGTCGGCGTCGCGTTCCGACGATTCGACCAGTCCGTCGGTGAAGAGAACGAGCAGGCTCTCGTCCGGTACTTCGATTTCCACGGTGTTGAAGGGCGGTTCGGCCGCTCCCAGCGGCGGGTCGGGCGTGTCCTCCAGGAACTGGACCTTTCGGTCCGGACGCACGATCGCCGGTGGCGGGTGCCCGGCGCGGGTGAAGGTGCAGGTTCCCGCGGTGGAGTCGTAAAGCGCGTAAAGGCAGGTGGCGTAGGAGTCCTCGCCGAGGCCGCCGACGATGTCGTTGAGGTGGTTCATGATCTCGTCGGGGGGCAGCTCGAGGCCGGCCAGGGTGTGTACGGCGGTGCGCAGCCGCCCCAT
>NZ_MUNH01000900.1:0-674 GCF_002154615.1 Streptomyces recifensis | reverse complement strand
ACCTCGTGGTGTGGGCGGCCGCGACGGAGGCCCAGCAGGTCATCACCCAGTACGCACAGGCGGCCGTCCGGGTGGGCGTGGCGGGCGGTGACCCCGAGGCGGACGCCCGCCTGTTCCTGGAGTGGCTTGCGACCACCTCCCGCCGCTGGCTGGTGGTGCTGGACGACGTGACCGACCCGGCGGTCCTCACGTCCTGGTGGCCCGCGAGCCGTACGGGGTCGGGCTGGGTGCTGGCCACGACGCGGCTGAAGGACGCGCGCATGACGGGCGGTGGCCGGACCCGGATCGACATCGACGTGTACACCCCCGACGAGGCGCGTACGTTCGTCGAGGCCCGCCTGGCGGGTGAGGGCATGGAACACCTGCTGGACGAGCAGGTGGCCGGACTCGCCTCCGCACTCGGCCACTTACCGCTGGCCCTGAGCCACGCCACGGCATACATGATCAACGAGGAGCTGACGAGTACGGCCTACCTCGCGCTGTTCAGGGACCAGCGGACCTCGCTGGAAGAGGCCCTCCCCGAGTCGGCCGACACCGAGGGCTACGGCCGCCAGATCACCACCACCCTCCTGTTGTCCCTGCACGCCGCCCAGGCGGCGGACACGACGGGCTTCGCCACGACGGCACTCCGCCTCGTATCCCTCCTGGACCCGTCCGGCCACCCCCACGCCCTG
>NZ_MUNH01000093.1:191-6411 GCF_002154615.1 Streptomyces recifensis | reverse complement strand
CGGACGTGCCGATCACGATGTACGGGCTGGACGTGTTCACCCGCGTCGTGGTCCCCGGCACCGAGGTGCGCCGCCTGCGCGCCTCCGCCGAGCCCGGCGCGAAGCTCGCCGGTGACCTGCTGTCCCACCGCCCCAGCGCCCCCGGCACCACCCCGGACGACGAGGAGGCGGGCGGCCTCGGCGACGCGGGCGCGGTCTGCGCGGTGGCCGACCCGGCCGGGCTCACCACCCGTCCGCTCCCGGTCGAGGTCAGCCTCGCCCCCGGCCCGGCGCGCGGCCAGACCGTCGTGGACCGCCGCCTCCGGCCGGGCGAGTCCGAGATCCACGGCGGTGCCCGCCCGCGGCCCCTGGTGGACGTGGCGCTCGACGTCGACGTGGCCCGGTACGTGGACCTGTACCTCAAGACGGTGGAGNNCCTGGGCGACCTCGCGGGCGTCACCGCCCGCCTGGACCACCTGGCCACGCTCGGCGTCGACGCCCTGTGGCTCAGCCCCTTCTACCCTTCCGAACTGGCCGACGGCGGCTACGACGTCGCCGACCACCGGGGCGTCGACCCGCGCCTCGGCACCCTGGACGACTTCGACACCCTGGTCGCGGAGGCCCACCGCCTGGGCCTGAAGGTCATCGTCGACCTCGTCCCCAACCACACCTCGCACCGCCACCCCTGGTTCCAGGAGGCGCTGCTCTCCGCCCCCGGCTCGGCGGCCCGCGCCCGCTACGTCTTCCGCTCCGGCCGGGGAGAGTACGGCGAACTCCCGCCCACCGACTGGCGGTCCGTGTTCGGCGGCAGCGCCTGGAGCCGAGTCCCGGACGGTGACTGGTACCTCCACCTGTTCGCCCCCGAACAGCCCGACCTCGACTGGTCCCACCCCGAGGTCCGCGAGGACTTCCGCACCACCCTGCGCTTCTGGTCCGACCGGGGCGTGGACGGCTTCCGCGTGGACGTCGCCCACGGCCTGGCCAAGGACCTCACCGAACCCCTGCGGGACGTCGGGGGCATCGGCGCCACCGGCGAGGAGGCCCTGCCCCTGTTCGCCCCCGGCAGCCACCCCTACTGGGACCGGGACGAGGTCCACGAGATCTACCGCGACTGGCGCACCCTGCTGGACGCCTACGACCCGCCCCGCACCGCCGTCGCCGAAGCCTGGGTCCCGGACACCCGCCGCGCCCTGTACGCCCGCCCCGACGAACTGGGGCAGGCGTTCAACTTCGAGTACCTGGAAACCGGTTGGGACGCGGAGCGGCTGCGCCGCGCCATCACCGCCTCCCTCGCGGAGGCGCACACCGCCGGCGCCTCGGCGACCTGGGTGCTCTCCAACCACGACGTGGTCCGGCACGCCTCCCGCCTGGTCCTGCCGCCCGGCACCGACCTGGACGCCTGGCTGCTCTCGGGTGGAACCGACCCCGCCACCGACCCCGACGCGGGACTGCGCCGGGCCCGCGCCGCGACCCTGCTGATGCTGGCGCTGCCCGGCTCGGCCTACCTCTACCAGGGCGAGGAACTGGGCCTGCCCGAGGTCGCCGACCTGCCCCCCGAGGCGCTGCGCGACCCGGTGTGGGAACAGTCGGGGCGCACTCGCAAGGGACGGGACGGCAGCCGCGTACCCCTGCCGTGGACGGTCACCGGACCCTCGTACGGCTTCGGCCCGGGCCCGGCCTGGCTGCCGCAGCCGGAGTCGTTCGCCCGGTACGCGGTCGAGGCGCAGTCCGGCGCCGAGGGCTCCACGCTGGAGCTGTACCGCACCGCGCTCAGGCTGCGCCGCAAGCTGCTCCAGGGCGAGGAACTGACCTGGACGCCCGGCGCGCCGCCCGGCGTCCTGGACTTCACCCGCGCCCCCGGCTGGCGCTGCCTGACCAACCCCACCCCAGAGCCGGTGGAGTGTCCGGCGGGCGAACTCCTCCTGTCCAGCACGCCGTTGACCGAGCCGGACGCACTCCCGCCGGACACCACGGTGTGGCTGGGCTAGCCGATCGTCGGGGTGGGGCTCGGCTCGGCCGGGGCGGGGTCCTCGCGGGTGCTGTTCGAGCCCGGTTCGCCGGGGATGGCCAGCGGGGTCGAGGTGGCGTTCGGCGGCGGGGTGAGCACGACCTGCGGCTGACCGGGGTCCGGCGCGGGCGGCGTGAGGTTGTCCGAGGGCAGCTTGGGCGGGGTGGTCTGCTGGAAGATGGTCTGGTCGAAGTCGACCAGGCCCGTCTTCTCCATCACCGTCATGTGGTCGAGCACGGTGTCGTTGGCCTGGTCGGCCAGCGAGCGGATCAACGAGTTCTTGGTGGTGGACCGGATCTTCGCGATGGCGTTGAAGATCGAACCGTGCGTCATCCGCAGGATGTTGGCGAAGTCGGTGTCGAACGCCTTGCCGGTCTCGCCCTTGAGCTGGGTCACGAACCCCTCCTGCTGGGGGCTCGCCACGTTGGGGATCGTGATGTTCAGCATCGGCGCGATCTTGCGGCAGGAGGCGTCCAGCGCCGCGTGCCCGTCGATCAGGTGCTTGCTGGCCTCCTTGACCCCCGGGGAGGAGCCCTTCTGGAGCCCGATCTGCCCGAGCGGGTACTCCCACAGCCCGGCCGCGCGCACCTTCACCACGAAGTCCCGGTCCTGCTCGGTGAGCGGACCCCACTGGGTGTTGGCGACGATGCGGGTCTGTGAAGTGGAGACGGTGTCCAGCCCGAGCATGCCCGGGTAGGCCAGCGCCGCGAGGGTCAGTGCCATGGCACCGCCCACGAAGAGAGTTCCCGTCGCGTTCCGCGAAAAGCGCACCGTTCCTCCTGCCCGGTCGTGGTTCCGCCGACAGGCGGTTCAGACACACAGCAGTACGGAAGCGGAGCCGATTCGTCTCGACAGTCGCCGTAAAGATTCCGCGCCGGTTTCCGGTGCTGTGCGACGGGGGCGTCCTTGGCCCGCCGACGACCAGTGTATGAGCGGACGTTGGCCAAAGGTTGACCTGTCCTCGGGCGAAGCGGTGCAGGTCAGCGGCCTAGATTTCGCCGCATGCCCCCACAGCCACCGCCCCGGACGCCCGCGGCCCTGCCCGTCCTGCCGTACCGCAGGCCCACCGAGGGCCGCGACTACTGGGTGCTGGACGACGCCCTGCCCGACGCCGGTGCGGTGCGGGAGCGGTGTCTGGCCAAGGAGGACTGGGCCGAGGGATACCCGTACACCTCGGAGACCTGGCCCGGGCTGCGGGCCATGCCCGGTCTCGAACCCGGTGAGCTGGCGCGCGTGGAGCGGCTGGTGAAGAGGGCGACCGGCGCGAAGGAGCTGTGGGTGCAGCGGGCGCCCGGCGGCGGCACCCTCAACCACAACTGCGTCCAGGTGGTCGGCGAGGGCGAGAGCGAGCCCCGCCCGCACACCGACTCCCGCGCGCTGTGCCGGTACGCGGCCGTGCTTTACCTCAACCCCGCCGTGCCGAAGGACTGCGGCACCAGCTTCTACCGTCAGTCCCTCCCCGGCGGGCGGCTGGGCGGCAATGTCGTCCAGGCCCCGCACAACAACCTCGTCGACGCCCTCGGTACCCGCTTCGTCGCGCCCGGCGCCTTCGAGGAGGACGTCCGCGTGCCGCACCGCGCCAACCGGCTGCTGCTCTACCACGCCAACCTGGTGCACAGCGCGACCGCCTACACCGGCCGCGCGCTGGAGGAGAAGCGGATGACGGCGGTGTTCTTCTGGATGGCGTGAGACGCCCCGGACCGCGCCGGGGTGTCACCCGTACGGCCTAGTCCCCGTGGTCGCCGGGCGCGGCGCGTCGGATCGTCGTACCTACGACCCCGTCCGGGGTTCTCGGGGGACGAGACGTCGGAGGTAACGGCCATGACCCAGCAGACGCAGTCGGCGCGGCCCGAGCACAACGGGCTGGCCGAGGGAGGCGCGGTCTTCGCGGGTGTGCTGATGCTGGTGAACGGCATCCTCCACATCTTCCAGGGCATCTCGGCGATCGCCCTGGACGACGTGTACGCCCGGATCAACGCCTACGTCTACAAGATCGACCTGACCGGCTGGGGCTGGATCCTGCTGGTGGCCGGGGTGATCGTGGTGGCGGCCGGCGCCGGGGTGCTGATGGGAGCGGCCTGGGCGCGGGTGGTCGGCATCGTGATCACCTCGCTGGGCCTGATCCTGCAGTTCCTGTTCCTGCCGTACGCCCCCATCTGGTCGCTGATCCTCATCGCCCTCGACTTCTTCATCATCTGGGCGCTGGCTACCTGGCACCCGGAGGGCCGGCCGGTCGTCTGACCACCGCCTCCCCCTACGGGCCGGTGCCGCGACGCTCTCCCGCGCGGCACCGGCCCCTTGTCCGGGTTCTCATCGGTTTCGCGGGCTCGATACTCCCTGGTGCCGGGCCAGTTGGGCGGGCGAGGATGGGTCCTGTGACCATGGACAACGCTCTCGACACGCCTGCCGCGCCCGCCGACCCGCGGGCCTCGGACTCCCTCGCCCGGCTGGCCACCGGGGCGCTCCTGCTGACCGGGGCGGGCTGGCTCGCCCGAGCGGTGTGGGAGATACGGCTGTACAGCGCGGGCGAGCCCGCCTCCGGGCTCCCGGACCAGGGCGACGGGGTGCACCGCCCGCTCACCTCCCTGGAGAACTCGTACCACCTGGTGAGCACGGCCGGTTCCGTGCTCACCCTGCTGTGCGCGGCGGCCTTCCTGATGTGGCTCGGGCGGGTCCGGGACAACGCCCGCGCGCTGTCGGGGCGCCCGCCGAAGTACGCGGGGATCTGGGTGTACCTGGGCTGGGTGGTACCGGTGGTGAACCTCTGGTTCCCGCGCGGCATCGTGGCCGACGCCTACCGGGCGAGCGCACCGGAGCGGCGCCTGCCGGCCGTGGTCAACGTGTGGTGGGGGCTGTGGCTGGCCGGTCTGCTCGGTGGCTTCCTCCAGCAGGGGGACGCCGACTCCGTGATCGGCCGGGCCTACTCGGAGATCGGGCCGCTGCTGGTGGCCGACCTGGCCGTGGCGGGCGCGGCCGTGGCGGGGGCGCTGATGGTGCGTACGGTGACGGCGGCACAGACGGAGCGGCTCGCGGGGGCCTGACATCCCGTGGGGAAGTGCGCCGGGGCCGCCGGTTCCGGGGCGCCTCCGCAACAACCCCTAGGCCAGACGGGCTTCCCGCCCTGCGAGCCGGGGCGAAGTGGGTGAATATGAGGATGTTTGCCCCACCGCTCCTCTGCTAGGGGGCCTCAATGGCTGCTGTAGACATTCCCCCGCTCATCAAGCCGTCCCGGCTCCGGCACCGGGGCGGTCTGGCGGGCGAGCTCATGGCGGAGTTCATCGGAACCTTCGTCCTCATCTCGTTCGGCTGCGGTGTCGTCGCCATGGCGGTCGCCGCGCTGCCGGGCTCCGGCCGCGCCGCCACCCCCACGACGATCTTCCTCGCCGCCGGTGACTGGCTTCTCGTCGCCTGGGGCTGGGGGCTGGCCGTGACCTTCGGCGTGTACGTGGCCGGCGGCGTCAGCGGGGCCCACCTCAACCCCGCCGTCACCCTCGCCATGGCCGTACGCCGGGGCTTCCCCTGGCTGAAGGTGCTGCCGTACTGGTTCGCCCAGGTCGCGGGCGCGTTCGCCGGGGCGGCGCTGGTGTACCTCGTCTACCACAACGCGATCGACACCTTCGACGCGGCGGTGTCGGGGCCCAAGACCGACGGCCACACCCTGGCCTCGTTCTCCATCTTCGCCACCTTCCCGGCTCCCTACTTCCACGGTGGCATCTGGGGTCCGCTGATCGACCAGATCGCCGGCGCGGGCTTCCTGGTGATGTTCGTGGTCGCCATCCTGGACCTGCGCAACCAGGCGGTGAAGGCGAACCTGGCCCCGCTGATGGTGGGCTTCGCGGTCGTCGCGATCGGCATGTCCTACGGCGCCAACGCGGGCTACGCCATCAACCCGGCCCGCGACTTCGGCCCCCGGCTGTTCACCTGGGTGGCGGGTTGGGGGAGCCTCGCCTTCCCGGGCAGCGAGGCGGGCCAGTTCAGCGGCTACTGGTGGATTCCCATCGTGGGCCCGCTGATCGGCGGCCTGGTCGGCATCTTCCTCTACGACCTCTTCATCGGCGACGTCCTCTACCTCCGCAACCACCTGGGCGAACTCCCCGAGCCGGGCCGTACCCGCCCGGTCAGGACGATCGACCGGGACGACGAGACGGGCCGCGGTGGCGGCAGGCGGAAGGGGCCGGACGAGGACGACGAGTACTAGGGGGTGTCTCGTCGGTCTTCGTGGATCAGCCCGCG
>NZ_MUNH01000093.1:0-156 GCF_002154615.1 Streptomyces recifensis | reverse complement strand
CGCGGGCGGCCGTTGGACTCTGCGTGGAGGCGGTGCGGTGCAGGAACGATTTTGCAGCCCTGTCCGAGCATGCGGCCACGGGGTGCCGCACCGCCGCGAGCTACGGAGCGCAGAACAGTGTGGGCATACGCCGAGGACACGGAGTGGGCGTCCGCA
>NZ_MUNH01000899.1:0-1118 GCF_002154615.1 Streptomyces recifensis | reverse complement strand
GGCCACCAGCACCATCCCGAAGGTCATCAGCCGCTCCCGGTACGGCTCCATCCGGTCCCGCGACTGCACCCACGACGCCGCCGCCCACGTCAGCCCGCCCGCGGCCAGCGAGAACCCGGCGAGCGTCGGCGACAGCCCCCGCTGGGTGACGAGCATCAGCGGTACGAAGGACTCCGCCGCGATGAACGACCCCGCCGACAGCCCGCGCAGCAGCACGACCGAGGGCAGCCCGCGTGCCGCCCGGTACGTACCTCTGGGCAGCAGCCGCAGCACGGCGGGCACCAGCAGGGCGGCGCCGAGGATGCCGGGCACCAGGGAGAGCGGCCGCAGATCCTGCGCCGCGTACTGCACGAGCCCGGCGCCCAGCGAGACGGTGAGCGCCAGCCGGATGCGGCGCCGGTCGAAGGCAGGCGTACCGGCGTCGTGGTCCACGGGCCCGGCCGCCCGGCGCCGGATCTGCGGAAGGGCCAGGCCCAGGGGAAGCAGGACGAGCAGGGGGATGCCGAGGAAGACCCAGCGCCAGCCGAGGTGTTCCGCGACGGCACCGGAGGCGAGCGGTCCGACGATGGAGGGCACGACCCACGCGGCGGCGAAGCCCGCCATGATCGCGGGCCGCAGCCGCTCGGGGTAGGCCCGGCCGACGACCACGTACACGGCGACGATCACCAGCCCGCCGCCGAACCCCTGCACCGCCCGCCCCAGGATGAACACCCACATCACCTGCGCGGTCCCGGACACCACGAGCCCGCCCGCGAACGCCCCGATCCCGGTGGCCAGCGCCGCGAGCGGCCCCCGCCGGTCCGCCCACTGCCCGGCGAGCACCATCCCGGTGAGGCTGGTGGTGAAGTACCCGGAGAACGCGAACGCGTACAGCGAGACCCCGTCCAGCTCCCGCGCCGCGACCGGCATCACGGTCCCGATGGCCGTCGCCTCGAAGGCGATCAGCAGCACCACGGACACGATCCCCACGCTGAGCGCCCGATGCGCCCGCCCCAGCACCCCGCCCTCGTCCTCGCGACGACCTATGGCGGAGACGACACTGTCGGAAGAATCAAGGGCGGCCATAGGGGCCAGCGTAAGGCTCGTAGCCCCGATTGACCCCTGTCGGAAGCCCCACC
>NZ_MUNH01000898.1:0-500 GCF_002154615.1 Streptomyces recifensis | reverse complement strand
GCGGACGGCACCCTGACGGCGCTCCCGGCCGCCGTGGGCCGTCAAGTGGAGATGGGCACCCTCCTGGCCGTCGTCGAGCCGAAGTAACCCCAGGGGCGCGGAGCCGCACCGATGTGCGGCTGCCGCCGCGTGAGCGCGACCAGCCACGAACAACCTGCACCCGAAGGAGTAAAAGGTGACCACCCTCATCGAAAGCGAAGAGCACCAGGCCCTCCGCAAAGCGGTCTCCGCCCTCGGTAAGCGTTACGGCCGCGACTACCTCACCCGGGTCATGGCCGAGGGCCGCTACCCCACCGAACTCTGGCAAGAGGCCGCCAAGCTGGGCTACCTGGGCGTCAGCCTCCCGGAGGAGTACGGCGGCGGAGGCGGCGGCATAGCCGAACTCTCCATCGTCCTGGAAGAGCTGGGCGCCTCGGGAGCCCCTCTCCTGATGCTGGTCGTCTCCCCGGCCATCTGCGGCACGGTGATCTCCCGTTTCGGCACCGAGGACCAGAAGCGCG
>NZ_MUNH01000897.1:0-1359 GCF_002154615.1 Streptomyces recifensis | reverse complement strand
CGACTCGGCCTGGGCGGCGGCCGCCGTGCTCGGCCTGGCCTGCGTACTGCTGACCTTCGGGGAGATGTGGCAGGCCACCGGCGGCTGGGAACTGAGCTACGAGTGCGCCCCCGAGGACCGGAAGGGCGTCTACCTCTCGGTGTTCAGCCTCGGCGGCACCGGCCAGCGCATCGTGGGCCCCGCGCTGATCACCTCCGTCGTGATCGCCGGGGGCCCGCTCGGCTGGGTCGGCCTCGCGGCCGCGTTCGCCCTGGCCGCGCTGCTCGTCACCCCCGTCACCCGCCTGCTGCGCACCCCGCCGCCCGCGGACGTGGCGGCCCCCGTGGAGAGGACCGCGTCATGACCGCGCCGAAGGAACTGCTGCTGGCCGGCGTCGGCACCATGGGCCGCCCGTACCTGGAGGCCGCCGCCCGGCTGGGTGTCCGGGCCCGCGCGCTGGAGTCCGCCGCGACCTGGGAGAACCGCCCGGCCGGCCTCGCGGACCGCTTCTACCGGGTGCCCGGCGGCCACGAGGAGTCCTGGGCCGGCGCGGTCGCGGCCGCCGTGGCCGAGCGGGTGCCGGACGGTCTGATCGGCTTCGCCGAGCCCCAGGTCGTCGCCGCGGCCCTCGCCCAGCAGCGGCACGGACTGCGCGGCCCCTCGCTGCACGCGGCGGTCGTCTCCCGCGACAAGGCCCTGCAACGCGCCCTGTTCGGCGCGCACGGCGTCCCCCAGCCCGAGTATCTGCACGTGGCCCGGCTCGGGGCCGGCCGCGACTGGATGCTCCAGCACGTTCCCGTGGTGGTCAAACCGCTGAATCTTTCCGGCAGTCAGGGCGTCGAGCTGATCCGGACCCCGGAGGAGGTCGAGGAGGTCGTCGCCCGTCGTGACGGGGAGGGACAGCTCCTCGTCGAGACGGCCGTCGAGGGGCCCGAGTTCAGTTGGGAGGCCCTGGTCCGCGAGGGCGAGGTCCTCTTCGAGAACGTCACCGCCAAGGAGACCACCCCACCGCCGTACTTCGTCGAACTCGTGCACCGCTGCGGGCACGAGCTCGGCCCCGAATCCGCCGTCCAGGTGCGGGAGTTGACCTCAGGTGTGCTCCACGCCCTCGGCATGGAGACCGGCCTGGTGCACCTGGAGTTCCGGATGAGCCCGACCGGCCCGGTGCTGATGGAGGTCGCCGTCCGCACCCCCGGCGACTACCTGCCCGACGCGATCGGCCTGACCTTCGGCTTCGACCTGTACGAGGCCATGGTGCTGCTGTCGGTCGGCCTGCCCCTGCCCGCCCTGCCCGAGCGGCCGGTGTCCCATGCCGCCACGGTCTTCCTCACGGCCGCGCCCGGCACCGTCACCGGCATCGGGGGACTGGACGAGGTGCGG
>NZ_MUNH01000896.1:0-623 GCF_002154615.1 Streptomyces recifensis | reverse complement strand
TGCCGCCGAGTTCGAGGGAGGCGCCGATGAGCCGCTCCCCCGCGTCCCGCGCGATCCTCCGGCCGCTGGCGGTGGAGCCGGTGAACATCATGTAGTCGGCGCCCGCCATCAGCGCGCCGCCGATGGAGCTGCCCCGCCCGATCACCATCTGCCAGACGCCGGAGGGCAGTCCGGCCTCCCGCATCAGCTCCAGCGACCACAGCGCGGTGAGCGCGGTCTGGGTGTCGGGCTTCTGGACGACCGCGTTGCCGGCCATGAGCGCCGCGACGGCGTCGCTGGCGGCCATGCTCAGCGGGTAGTTCCAGGGCGAGATGACGGATACGACGCCCTTGGGGTGGCGCAGCTCGGTGGTGTGGGTGAGCAGCGGTATCGCCCCCCGGCGCCGCTTGGGCGCCAGGTACCGGGAGCCGTTGCGGGCGTAGTACCGGGACACGACGGCGATGTCCACGACTTCGAGGAACGCGTCCCGGCGGGTCTTGCCGTTCTCGGCCTGCATCAGGTCCAGCGCCTCGTCCTGGCGGGCGAGCACGAGGTCGTGGAAGCGGAGCAGGATCTGCTTGCGGCGGCGGAGCGGGGTCGCGGCCCAGCTCCGTTGGGCGATCCGGGCGCGGGCGAAGGCGTCC
>NZ_MUNH01000895.1:0-885 GCF_002154615.1 Streptomyces recifensis | reverse complement strand
ACCAGCACCACGCGCCCGCCAGGAATGAGGGGAGGCGACTGACGGGAGGCGGGCGCGTGGTGCTGGTGTTGTCGGAGGAGGTCCGGGAGGCGACGGGCACCGGACGGCCGGTGGTGGCCCTGGAATCGACGATCATCGCGCACGGGCTGCCACGCCCGCGCAATCTCCAGGTGGCGCTGGAGCTGGAGGACGTGGTCCGGCGCGAGGGGGCCGTCCCCGCGACGATCGCCGTGCTCGACGGAAAGCCCCATGTCGGTCTGGACAAGGGCCAGTTGGAGCGGGTCGCCAACGAGGACGGCATCCGCAAGCTGGGCCACCGGGACCTGCCGCTCGCCATGGCCGCCGGGGCGAGCGGGGCGACCACGGTGTCGGCGACGGCGCGGTTGGCCGCGCTGGCCGGCATCCGGGTGTTCGCCACCGGCGGGCTGGGCGGGGTGCACCGGCAGTGGACGACGACCCAGGACGAGTCGGCCGACCTCGGGCTGCTGGCCCGGACCCGGATCACCGTGGTGTGCGCGGGCGTGAAGTCGATCCTGGACGTGCCGGCCACCTTGCAGCGGCTGGAGACGCTGGGCGTGGCCGTCGCCGGTTACCGCACCGAGCGGTTCCCCGGCTTCTATCTGTCCGACTCGGGGCATCCGGTGGACTGGACGCTGCGGGACCCGGAGCAGGTCGCGGAGGTCATGCGGGCACAGGACACGCTCGGTGGGCCGGAGTCGGCGCTGATCGTGGCCAACCCCGTCCCGCCCGGGCAGCAGCTCGACCCCGAACTGCACGCGCGTGTCCTCGCCGAGGCGCTGCGCGCCTGCGAGGAGGAGGGGATCACCGGCCAGGCCGTCACCCCGTTCCTGCTCGCTCATCTCGTCCGGCACACGGACGGGGAGT
>NZ_MUNH01000894.1:0-1417 GCF_002154615.1 Streptomyces recifensis | reverse complement strand
GGCGGCGGCGTCCAGCAGGGCGGCCGGGGCCTCGCGGCCGGCGGGGTCGACCGGGAGGGCGCGGCGGTCGGTGCCCAGGAGGGCGGTGGTGAGCAGGTCGTCCCAGGTGGGCGCCGTGGTCATGGGGTTCCCTTCCGGGCGGGTCGTGGACGTGGGCAAGGTGTTCAGCACAGGCTCACCGGCGCGGCCGTCCCTTCCGGCCACGCAGACAGGGGTGTGAAGCCTCGGTGGCCGCACTCGCCGAAGACCGTGAGCGGAGCGCCTCCGGCCAGCGCGACCAGCCGCCACAGGCCCGGACGGGCCAGGAACGACGGGGTGAGCGGCAGGGCGGTGTCCGACTCGGCGTCGGCCAGGTGCCAGGAGCCGGAGGTGTCCTCCGGCACGGGTATGACCGCGTCCAGGGTGACCGGGACGGAGTCCAGCCAGGGGTCCTCGCGGAGGGCCTCGCCGTAGGAGGTGAGGGCCCGGGCGGTCGTGGTGCCGGGCGGGCGGGAGGCGGCGGGCGCCGCCGGGGCGTGCCGTTCGCCCAGGGTGGCACGGATCTGGCCCGCGCCGGGGTGGTCGGACAGGTCCGCGTCCAGGGACAGGCCGACCGGCAGCGAGAGTTCGGGTGTCCGGCCCGCCGCGCCGAAGGAGAGGAGCAGGCGGGTGCGGCCCGAGTCCGCGCCGTGCAGCCAGATGCGCCGGGTCGTCAGCTTGGCGTCGGCCGTGTCGTACTGCGCCAGCACCTGCCAGTGGTCGCGCACCGGTGGCCTGTCCGCCGAGGTGGGCAGGCCGAGGCGGGTGCGGACGGTGGCCGCGAGGGCGTTTGGGAGCCGGTCGCGGTGCAGCCAGCCCTGGTCGAGCAGATGGAGCAGGGCGCACTCCTCCAGAAGCCGGGCGGGCCAGCCCGTACCGGACGCCGGTATGGCCCCCAACTCCCGGACACGCGCGGCGAGTCCCGGTGCCTGGGCGTCGACCATGCGGGCCGCCGTCTCCTCCCACAGCCCGTATCCCGCCCGCTCGGCCGAGGCAAGGCCGTCGCGGAGCAGGTCGGCGAGGCGGCGCTCCAGCTCGGTCGCGCCCGCGGTGACCCGCTGGTCCCGGCGCTCCGCGCGCTTCCGTGCGGCCTCGGGATCGGCCGCCGAACCCGCCGCGGGCCTTGCCTGCTTGACCTCCACCCGCCCGCGCCGGCCAGCCAGCCACTGCTCGGCCCAGTCCGGCGCCGCCTCCGACTCGGGTACGGCGCCCTCGTCCCCGGCCCAGAGCAGCAGCAGCCCCAGCGCGTGTTTGCACGGGAACTTACGGCTCGGACAACTGCACTTGTACGCGGGCCCGGCGGGGTCCGACAGGTCCACCACCGTCTGGTACGGCTTGCTGCCGCTGCCCTTGCACAGTCCCCACACCGCCCCCTCCCGGCCGCTGCCCGCACCGGACC
>NZ_MUNH01000893.1:0-604 GCF_002154615.1 Streptomyces recifensis | reverse complement strand
GCACCCGGCGGGGCTCAGCGACGACGAGGTCCGCGAGCATCTGCGGCTGCTGCTGTTCGCCGCGTACGAAACCACCGCCAACCTGCTGGCCAACGCGCTGCGCATGGTGCTGACCGAGCCGGGGTTCCGCGCCCGGCTCAACGGCGGCCAGATGACGGTGCCGGAGGCCATCGAGCAGTCGCTGTGGGACGAGCCGCCCTTCAGCACGGTCCTCGGCTACTACGCCAAGCAGGACACCGAGCTGGGCGGGCAGCGCATCCGGCGGGGCGACGGGCTGCTGTTCGCGCCCGCACCGGGCAACGTCGACCCGCGCGTACGGCCCGACCCGACCGCGCACATGAAGGGCAACCGGTCCCATCTCGCCTTCGGCGGCGGCCCGCACGAATGCCCCGGCCAGGACATCGGGCGGGCCATCGCCGACATCGGGGTGGAGGCCCTGCTGACCCGGCTGCCGGACATCCGGCTGGAGTGCGCCGAGGAGGATCTGCGCTGGCGGTCCTCCATCGCGTCCCGGCACCTGGTGTCGCTGCCGGTGCTGTTCGAGCCCAAGCCGAAGCAGGACGTCAACCGGGCGCCCAGCATGTCCTCCCTCCATCCGCACCGG
>NZ_MUNH01000892.1:0-846 GCF_002154615.1 Streptomyces recifensis | reverse complement strand
GTGGGGGAACGGCGGGACACGCGGGGCCGGATCGGGCCCGGGGTCCGCTGGAGCGCGGTCGGCTCAACAGCAGGGACAGCAACAACAGCTGAGACGCATGCCGGCAGCACCGAGGGACCCGGCGGCGCGGGTCGTGGTGGGTGCGAAGTCGGCAAGCATGCCCACTAGGACACCGGTTCATACCTGCCGTGTCAACTCGGGGCCCGCTTCGAGGGACATCCGTCACCTCATCCGGTGCATCTCTCAGGTGAAAGGTTTGTGCACCCGGTACTCGGGACACATGGCGCACATCCGGGCGGCGCTCCTCGGCGCCCTCAGCCGTGTGTCAAGGTTTATGCCGATTTGAACACTTAACGCAAGGCCTTGGTTCCGCAGAGTGAATAACGGGCTCAATAGCAGATCTCGGCTTGACTCGCTCGGAGCAGCACACTTGTAATTTCACTCGTGTCGTTCGGCCGGGACCGGCCAGGCACGGGGACGTGAAGAACAGACGAGGGGCGCACATGACCGAGCTGGTGGAGCAACTGCTGGTCGACGACGCGGACGAGGAACTCGGCTGGCAGGAGCGCGCTCTGTGCGCCCAGACCGATCCCGAGTCCTTCTTCCCGGAGAAGGGCGGCTCCACGAGAGAGGCCAAGAAGGTCTGCCTCGCCTGCGAGGTGCGCTCCGAGTGCCTCGAGTACGCCCTCGCCAACGACGAGCGCTTCGGCATCTGGGGCGGCCTGTCCGAGCGGGAGCGCCGCCGGCTTAAGAAGGCCGCCGTCTGACCGGCGCACGCGCCGCCGGCCGGCGAACGGCCGCCGGACACACGCACATACGGGGCGAACGGCCCGTCGCACGTGGGTT
>NZ_MUNH01000092.1:0-10661 GCF_002154615.1 Streptomyces recifensis | reverse complement strand
TCCCTACTCCCCCGCCAACGACCCGAAGTCCACCCCGGACCCCAGCAGAAGGCCCGCGCCCAGCAGCAGCATCGTCGCCGGGACCATGAACGTCGTGATCATCAGCGTGGCCTTGGGGACGGCCCGGGCGGCCTTGCGGCGGGCGTTCTGGGCATCCGTGCGGCGCATGTCCTTGGCCAGGGACACCAGGGTGTCGACGATCGGGGCGCCCAGTTCCTCGCCCTGCTGGAGGGCGGTGACGAACATGGCGACCTGTTCGGAGTCGTTGCGGCGGCGGAGTTCGGTGAACGCCTGGCGGCGGGTCATGCCGAGGTCCATCTGGCGGAGCGTGATGCGGAGTTCGTCGGCCCAGGGACCCTCGTAGCGGGTGGAGACGCGGTCGAGGGCCTGGCGGAAGCCGAGACCGGCGCTGACGACGACGGCGAGGACGTCGAGGAAGTCCGGCAGGGTGCGCTCGATGACGTCCCGGCGTACCCGGATCGCGGACCAGATGCCGACCTCGGTCCAGAAGGCGCCGAAGGCGAGCAGCAGGAGGGCGACGAACCACTGGCCGCGCAGCAGGAAGACCAGGAAGCCGAGGGTGCCGAGCGCGCCGTAGACCGCGCGGCGGGCGGCGTAGCGGTCGATGGTGAGGCCGCCGGGGTTGCCCGCGAGGTCGATGCGGCGGCGGTAGCGGGCGACCAGGCCGGGGCCCATGAGGCGCAGCACGAGGGGTGCGTACCGCATGCCCATGCGGTCGATGACGGAGCCGACCGCGCCGGTGCGGGTGGCACCGATCTCCAGGGCGACGGCGAGGTCACCGGGCAGCTTGGTCTCGGCGCGGTACATGCGGACGCCCGCGAAGGCGCCCCAGACGCCGAGGGCCGCCAGCAGGGCGAGCAGGAGTTCCATCCGGTACGTCATCCCCTCACACGTCGATCCGGCTCATGCGGCGGATGAGGACGAACCCGACCGCGTACAGGGCGAAGGCGACGATCACGCAGCCCTGGCCGACCGGTGAGCCGGTCAGGCGTTCCAGGGCGCCGTCCTTGACGCCGTTCATCAGGAAGAGCGCGCCGATGCCGAGGGCGGGCACGGCGTACGAGGTCATGGTGACCTGGGAGAGCTGGGTACGGATCTCGCGCCGGGTCTCCTTGCGCTCCTCCAGCGTCTCGGTGAGGTTGCGCAGCGCCGAGACGACCTGCCCGCCCGCCCGGTTGGAGAGCACCAAGGTCGTTACGAGGACGACGAGTTCGCGGGAGGGCAGCCGGGCGGCGAGTTCGCCGAGCGCGTCCTCCATGGAGTGGCCGATGGCCAACTGATCGGCTACCTGCGAGAGTTCCTCCCCAGCCGGGGCCTCCAGCTCCTCGGCGGCCATGCCGATGGCGGTGCGCAGGGCGAGCCCTGCCTGGGTGGCGTTGGCCAGGATGCGCGCCAGTTCCGGGAGTTGGTTGATGAAGCGCTCGATGCGCTTCTGCCGCTGCCAGTTGAGGAACTGCACGGCCGCCCAGATGCCGAGGAGTCCGGCGATGGGCCCGAAGAAGGGCGCGAGGGTGGCCTGGCCGACCAGCCACAGCGCGGCGACCGCGGTGAGCATCCCGGCGAAGAACTCGCCGGGGGTGAGGTCGAGTCCGGTGGCGGCGAGCCGGAGTTGCAGCGCTCGCCCCAGCGCGGTGCGGCGCAATCGGCGGTCCAGTCCGCGGAAGTGCCGCTTCCGGCCGCCTCCGGCCACCTGGTCGGCGTGCGCGAGCCGGTCCTCCAGGGCGGCGCGCCGGGCCCGGCCCGAGGCGTAGGTCTGGACGCCCGCGACGGCGAGGAGACAGGTCAGCAGGGTGATGCCGGTGGTGAGCTGCGCGAGGGTGGACAGATCCATGGGCCTACCTGGCCTCTCGGGTGGCGAGCTGGTCCGCGGTGCGGGCCACGCCGAACGCCTGGGGCACGGGCTGGCCGGCCATGTAGAGGCGGTCGGCGGTGCGGCGGGGCAGCGGGAAGTACTGGAAGGCGCCGTGGACCTGGCCGTCGGCGGTCATGGGGCGGGCGTCGAAGCGGGCCACGGTCGCCAGCCGGTACGGCTCCCCGCCGTGGCTGTCCAGCAGGGCGACCTCGGTGATCCGGCGGGCGCCGTCCGCGAACCGGGTGAGCTGGACCAGTACGTCGACCGCGCTGTTGATCTGGTCGTGCAGCGCGGCGAACGGCACCTCCACGTCGGACATGGAGGCGAGGGTCTGGAGCCGGGTGAGGGCGTCCTCGGCGCTGTTGGCGTGCACGGTGGCGAGCGAGCCGTCGTGGCCGGTGGACATGGCCTGGAGCATGTCCAGCGACTCGCCGCCCCGGACCTCGCCGACCACGATCCGGTCGGGCCGCATGCGCAGGGAGTTGCGGACGAGGTCGCGGATGGTGACCTGGCCGCTGCCCTCGACGTTGGGCGGACGGGACTCCAGGCGGACGACGTGGGTCTGCTGGAGCTGGAGTTCGGCGGAGTCCTCGATGGTGATGATGCGCTCGTGCGCCGGGATCAGCCCGGACAGGGCGTTGAGCAGGGTCGTCTTGCCGGTGCCGGTGGCGCCGGAGACGATCACGTTGAACTTGGCCTGCACCAGCCCGGCGAGCAGCAGGAGCATGTGGTCGTCGAGCGAGCCGAAGCCGATCAGCTCTTTCAGGGTGTAGGAGCGCGGGAAGCGGCGGATGGTGAGGACGGGGCCGCTGAGCGAGAGCGGCGGGATGATGACGTTGACGCGCTCGCCGGACGGCAGCCGGGCGTCCACCATCGGATTGGACTCGTCCACGCGGCGGTTGACGGTGGAGACGATGCGTTCGATGGTCTGCATGAGCTGGTCGGCGGAGGCGAAGCGCAGCGGCAGCCGTTCGACCCGGCCACCGCGCTCCACGAAGATCGAGTCGGGACCGTTGACCATGATCTCGGTGACGGAGGCGTCCTCCAGGAGGGGCTCCAGGATGCCGAGGCCGAGCGCCTCGTCCACCACGCGCCGGATCAGCTGGGCGCGTTCGGCGGTGGAGAGCACCGGGCCCTCGCGGCTGATGATGTGGCCGAGGACGCGTTCGAGCCGGGCCCGGCGCTCGGCGGCGGCCAGCGAACTCATCTCCGCGAGGTCGATCTCCTCCAGCAGTTTGGCCCGGTAGGAGGCGACCAGGTGTCCGTCCTCCCCCCGGCTGCCCTGCTCCTCGGGCGAGTTGATGCGTGCCCGCAGGCTCATGAGAGGGCCCTCCTCAGTGGTCGACCGGCATGGTGGCGGACTTGACGGCGGTCCCCAGGTTCCAGCCGGGCACGACCTGGGGGATCTTGACGGTCGCGGTCACGGTGACCGAGTCGCCGCCCCCGCCGCCGCCCGAGCAGGACACGCTGAGCCCGCCGCTGACCGCGCCGGCGCACGCCCCCTGCGCGTCCTGCCGCAGCGAGGCGGCCCGCGCCCCGGCCCGCGCGGCGGTGCCGGCCTGCTCGGCGGCGTAGGCGACGGCGCCGATCTGGATGCCGGCCAGACCGACGATCAGCAGCACGGGGACGAACCCCAGGTACTCGATGGCGACCTGACCCCGGTCGCGGGTACGGCCGCGGCGCATGCCGGGCATCAGTCCTTCACCTCCTCCACGGCACCGGCGTGGCCGTGCACCGTGACCGGGAAGTCGATGGAGCCGGGGAAGAGGACGGGGACCTTGAGGTACACGTCGGCGGTGACGAAGCCGGAGCCCCCGCACCGCACCGACGCCCCGTCCCGCCACGCCCCGGACAGATCCTTGAGCCCCGCATCCGAGCACGCCCCCTGCCGCGCGCCACGGGGGGCCGCCGTGCCCGCCCGTACGCCCTCGTCGGCGGCGTTCCCGGCGAGGACGAAGGCGTACCCGACCAGCACGCACTGCCACATCAGGACCAGGGTCAGCACGATCAGCGGGGTCATGCCGAGCAACTCGACGGCGACCTGCCCCCGGTCCTCCCGTATCCTGCCGCGGCGCCTCATGCCTACTCCTTCCGCCGCCGGAAGCCCACGGCGCCCCGGTCGCCGCCGCGCTGACGGCCGCCCCGGTGGGCGGGGCCGTCGGCGGCCCTGGCCAGGCCCAGTTCCCCGGCCAGCGCCCACAGGGCCTGGCGTACGGTGCTGCGGGCGTCGAGTTCGTGCACGCGTCCGGCGTCCACCACCCCCTGCAGTTCCTTGAAGGCGGCGGGCACGGTGGTGCGGGCCAGGGCGGTGCCGGTGATGCGCTGGATGAGCGCGGGCTGGATCTCGGTGACGCGGGTGTGCCGGTTGACCACGACCGTGGTCTCCTCCGCCTTGCGGATCTGGAGCCGGTCCCACATCCGCACGGTCCGCTTGGCGGCGCGTACCGAGACCACGTCGGGCGTGGTGACCAGCAGCGCGGTGTCGGCGCCCTCCACGGCGGCCGCGGTGGCCCCGGTGAGCTGGGCGCCGCAGTCCAGGACGACGACCTCGTAGCGGGCGCGCAGGGCGTGGATGATCTGGCGGACGACGCGGTCGGTGACCTCCTCGCCGCGCTCGCCCTCGCCGGGCGCCAGCAGCAGGGCGAGCCCGGTGTCGTGGCGGTAGACGGCGTCGGCCAGGACGCGCGGGGAGATGTCGGCGATGGCGGCGAGGTCGGCGACCGAGCGGCGGAACTGGATGTCCAGGAAGGACGCCACGTCACCGGTCTGGAGGTCGAGGTCGGCCAGCACGGTGGCCCGGCCCGACGCCTGGGCGGCGAGGGCGAGCTGGAGCGCGGCCGTGGTGGCGCCGGTGCCGCCCTTGGCCCCGCTGACCGTGATCACCGTGCCGCCGGGGCCGCTGAGCACGTCGGCCCCGCCGTGCCCGAGGTGGCGGCGCACCCCGGTGGACCACTGGGCCACGGCCTGCACCCGGTGGGCGAGGTCCTCGTACGCCAGCGGCAGCCCGACCAGACCACGGGCGCCGGCGTCCATCGCGGCGGCGAACAGGGCGGGCCCGGCGTCCGTGGTGACGAGGATGACGCCGACGGCCGGGAAGCGCAGCGCTATCTCCCGGATCAGCTCCAGCGCCGGTACGGGGCCGATACGTTCATGGACGACGACGACCTCGGGGAGTTCGTCGACCGACTCCGCGGCGAGCCGCGCCAGGGTGTCGATTAGCCGGGTGGAGTCGGTGACCGGTGGGACCGGCTCGGCGTCCGGGAGCTGGCTGAGCAGGGTGGTGAGGGACCGTACGGCGTCCGGGTCCGCGCCGGCCGGCAGAATCCTGGTGGGCATGCGGGCCGCCTCTCACTTGTCCGTCGCTAGTTCGTAGGTGCGCTCGCGGTCCGGTATCTCCGACTCGCCGCCGGGGGCGACCAGGGCGAGCCGGACCCGCTGGGCGAAGGACTCGGCGTAGGTGACGCGCTGGGCGTCCAGGGCGGACAGCGCGAAGGTGATCGGGACGGCCTCGGTGGGCTGACGCTGCTGGTCGCGGTCCCGGTCGGGGTCGAGCGCGGTGATCTTCCCGACGTCCAGGACCCGCGCGTCCGTGACGATGATCTTCGACTGGTCGGGGTCGCTCTCCTTCTTGCCCTCGAAGGTGGCGTAGACGTTGACCCGCGCGCCGGGTGTGATCTTGCCCGCGACACCGGTGGCCGCGTCGATCATGATGGCCACCTCCTGCTGGCCCGGCCGCAGTTCGGGCTGGTCGACCACCATGTCGGTCTGGAGCAGGGAGCCCGCGCGCAGGGTGGTGACGGCGATCTTGCCGCGCAGCTGGGAGAGGTCGGTGACGGCGTTGGCGGACAGCCACCGTTTGGGCATCCGTACCTTCTCGAACTGGTCCGCGCCGAGCGCGGTGTACGGCTGGACCGCGGACTTGACCCGGTACGCGGTGACCTCGGGGCCGACCTTGGAGCGCACGTCGCTGATGACGGACAGCACGCCCGCGAAGGCGCCGAGGGCGCACAGGACGGAGAGGATCAGGAGTATCACGCCGCGGCGCTGACGGGAGTTCATGAACCGTGCAACCTCATTGGGGGAATCGGTCGTGCGGGACGGGAGCGGGGTCCGTGTCGGTTCAGGCGGGCGTACGCCCCTGAAGGGCGCGCGGCGGCGGCAGGGGGTGCTCGGGCGGGGAGGCGGAGCAGAAGACGCAGCGGTCGCCGATGACGTCGAGCCCGCACCAGTGGCAGCTCGACTGCCGCACCGAGGTGACGAGTTGGTAGAGCACGGAGAGGTCGGCGAGGTACCCGCAGAACTCGATCATCCGGCCGGTGCCCCACCAGGCGGGCGACTCGGCGGGCAGCGGGGTCTCGCGCAGCCCGTGCACCCCCCAGTCCTTGGCGAAGCCGGTGATCCAGTCGGACTGCAGCTGACCCCGGGCGAGCAGCATCCAGGTGCTGAACTCGGGGCCCTTGAGGGTGGCACCCTGGACGGCCTTGACGAGCTGGGGCTCGGGGTGCGCGACGACGGCGAACTGGGCTCCGGGCACCCAGGACTTGGCGTGCGCCTTGAGCCCCACGGGCACGTGGTCGAGGCGGGCGACCGAGCCGAGTACGGCACCGGCGTGGATGTAGTGGGTGAGCAGCCGCCCGGCCGAGGCGAGCACACCGGGACTGAGGTCGCAGGTGGCGAGCTGCCGTAACTGCCGGGCCAGGACCGCGACGCCGAGCGGCGGCAACTCCGGCCGGAACACGGCGATCCGGTCGCTCTCCAGCAGGGAGCGCAGGGTGTGCAGCCGGCGCAGCACGGGCTCCGGGGTGGCCTTGGAGCACAGGACCACCAGATAGCCGAACTGGTCGATCACGCCCTGGACTTCCAGGAGGGTCTGGTCCAGCGGGCGGCTGTGGAGATCGCGCAGCACGACGGCGGGCATGGTCCGCTCGTCCTGCGCCGGCAGTGCCAGGTCGGCACTGGTCACGGCGATGGCAGTTGGCACGCGCAGCTCCCCGCTCTCACACCCTCCGGCCCACCGGCACGGTTCCCCTCGGGCCATGACGACTTCGTTGCGTGACTACGTGAGCACTGTATCCACGCCTGGATCACGGGAGAACAGCGTTTGTGTAGCTCGTGGGGAACTCTCCGGTCACAACTGGCTTCAAAACGGGACAGGTTGCGCGGGCGGGCCGGGAGCCGTCCGTACGCCACCCCTTGACAGCGGAATTGGTCTGGACCAACGTGGGCGCACAGAGGTGCTCATCCCCTCTCCCCCGCGATCTCCCCCACTGGAGGCCCCAGTTGGACCTCATATCTGCCATGCCCGCGCCCGGCCGGCGCGGCCGGGCCCGTGCCCGGGCGGTGACCGCCGCCCTCGCCCTCGCCGTGGCGGGGCTGGCCGCCGCTCCCGCCTCGGCGGCGGACGTCAACAACGCAAGGAACGCCGGCTTCGAGTCGGGCCTGTCCAACTGGACCTGCTCGGCGGGCAGCGGCACGACCGTCTCGTCCCCGGTGCACAGCGGCTCCGCCGCGCTGAAGGCCACCCCGGCCGGGCAGGACAACGCCCAGTGCGTCCAGTCGGTGGCGGTCAAGCCCAACTCCACGTACACGCTGAGCGCCTGGGTGCAGGGCGGATACGCCTACCTCGGGGCGACCGGCACCGGCACCACCGACGTGTCGACCTGGACGCCGGACAGCTCGTCGTGGAAACAGCTCTCGACGACGTTCACCACGGGCTCCGCCACCACCTCGGTCACCGTGTACACCCATGGCTGGTACGGGCAGGCCGCGTACTACGCCGACGACGTGCAGGTGCAGGGGCCGGACGGCGGCGGGGGCGGTGACCCGGCGCCGACGAAGCCCGCCGCTCCGGGCGGCCTCGCGGTGTCCGGCACCACCTCGTCCTCGGTCTCGCTGGCCTGGAACACGGTGTCGGGCGCGACCGGCTACAACGTCTACCGCGACGGCACCAAGGTCACCGCGGTGAGCGGCACCTCGGCCACGGTCACCGGGCTCGCGGCGTCGACCTCGTACTCCTTCCAGGTCAGCGCGACCAACTCGGCCGGTGAGTCGCCGAAGTCGGCGACCGTGAGCGCGACCACCACGTCCGGTGGCGGGACCGTCCCCAAGGGTGACCTGCCCAAGCACGCGGTGACCGGGTACTGGCAGAACTTCAACAACGGCGCGGCCGTGCAGAAGATCTCCGACGTGCCCTCGGCCTACGACATCATCGCGGTGGCCTTCGCGGACGCCACCTCCACGCCGGGCGCGGTGAGCTTCAGCCTGGACTCGGCGGGGCTGAACGGCTACACCGTCGACCAGTTCAAGGCCGACATCAAGGCCAAGCAGGCCGCGGGCAAGAAGGTGATCGTCTCCGTCGGCGGCGAGCGCGGCACGGTCGCGGTCAGCGACACCGCCTCGGCGAACAACTTCGCGGGCTCGGTGTACTCCCTGATGCAGACCTACGGGTTCGACGGGGTCGACATCGACCTGGAGAACGGGCTCAACCCGACGTACATGACGCAGGCGCTGCGGTCGCTGTCGTCCAAGGCGGGCTCGTCGCTGATCATCACGATGGCGCCGCAGACGATCGACATGCAGTCGACCTCCGGTTCCTACTTCCAGACGGCCCTGAACGTCAAGGACATCCTCACGGTCGTCAACATGCAGTACTACAACAGCGGTTCGATGCTGGGCTGCGACGGCAAGGTCTACAGCCAGGGCTCGGTGGACTTCCTGACCGCGCTGGCCTGCATCCAGCTGGAGGGCGGGCTCGCGCCCTCGCAGGTGGGCATCGGTGTTCCGGCCTCCACGCGGGGCGCGGGCAGCGGCTACGTGGCGCCGAGCGTGGTGAACAGCGCGCTGGACTGCCTGGCCAAGGGCACCGGCTGCGGCTCCTTCAAGCCGTCCCGGACCTACCCGGACCTCAGGGGCGCGATGACCTGGTCGACCAACTGGGACGCGACGGCGGGCAACGCCTGGTCCGGCGCGGTCGGTCCGCACGTGCACGGCATGCCGTAGCGGTACCGGAAAAGGGCGGTGCCCCGGCTTCCCCGAAGGGAGGCCGGGGCACCGCCGTTCCTCACTCCGACTCGAAGTAGGCGTCCAGTACCGCGTCCATCGAGGCGTCCCACTCCGCGAAGTGCGAGCGGGAGGGGGCCTCGATCTCGATCGGGTACCAGCGGCGGTCCGGGGTGTGCACCGTGACGGTGAAGCGCTTGCCGAACCGGGCCGTCTCCGTCTCCACGGCGGCGATCTCCGGCCAGGTGAACTCGCACTCCTCCGCGTCCAGGGCGAGGCGCACGCCCCGCCGGTCCGCGACTATCCGCGCCCGGCGGTCGGCGGCCTCGAAGACGGGCCCGCCCTCCTCGGCGGGCTCCTCCCCGGCGTCGGCCGCACCGGCCTCCGGAACGGAGTCCGCGGGCGCCGAACCCCCTTCCGCCTCGGCCGAGTCGGCCGCCTCGGCCGTCGCCTCGGCGTCCTCCGCTTCCCCCTGGGCGGCGGAGCCCGTCAGACCGGGGATGAAGGCCGGGTCGAACCCGGCACCCGTGACGGGCTCGCCCTTCAGGGGCTGGCTGCTCGATCCTATGCGCTGCTCCACGGCGGCAGTATGGACGACTTCCCTGTGCCGGAACCACCCGGCGCTCCATTCCCGCCGGTATCCCCCCGGTACGTCCCCCGTCTGTCCGCCGGAGGAACGGTCAGACGAACAGGCTCACCACCGCCGCGACCGCGAACCCGGAGACGGAGAGCACCGATTCGAGGACGGTCCACGTCTTCAGCGTGTCGCGCTCGGTGATGCCGAAGTACTTGGCGACCATCCAGAACCCGCCGTCGTTGACGTGCGAGGCGAAGATGGAGCCGGCGGAGATCGCCATGATGACCAGGGCGGTGAACGCCTGGGAGTGGTGCCCCTCGGTCAGCAGCGGGGCGACGATGCCCGCCGTCGTCACGATGGCGACCGTGGCCGAGCCCTGGGCGACCCGCAGCACCAGCGAGATCAGGTACGCCAGCACGATCACCGGCAGGCCGACGCCGTGGAAGGTGTCCGAGAGCGCCTGGGCGACCCCGCTGGCCTTGAGGACGGCGCCGAAGACCCCGCCCGCGCCGACCACCAGCAGGATGTTGCCGACCGGCTTCAGGGAGGCGGTGGAGACGTTCTCCAGGGACTTGCGGGACCAGCCGCGCCGGATGCCGAGCAGGTAGTAGGCGAGCACCAGGGCGATGGTGAGGGCGACGAAGGGGTGCCCGAAGAACTCGATGACCGAGCGCCCGGTGGACGGGTCCAGCGCGACCGAGGAGAAGGTGGCGGCGAGGATCAGGATCAGCGGCGTACCGATGATGGCGAGGACCGTGCCCAGCGGGACCGGCTTCTCGGCCGCCTCCACGCCCGAGGCTCGCTGTTCGGCGAGCACCGCCTGCCGGGCCTCCTCCGCCGCCTCGACCATGTCCTGCGGGACGGGGACGAAGATGCGCCGGCCGACCCACGCGGAGAACGCCCACGCGGCCAGCACCGCCGGGATGCCGCAGACCACGCCCATGAGGACGACCCAGCCGAGCTGGACGTGCAGCAGTCCGGCCGCGGCCACCGGGCCGGGGTGCGGGGGCAGGAAGGCGTGCGTCATGGACAGGCCCGCGAGCAGCGGCAGGCAGTACAGCAGGATGGACTTGCCGCCCCGCTTCGCGGCCGCGTAGACCAGCGGCGCGAGGACGAAGATGCCGACGTCGAAGAAGACCGGGATGCCGAAGATGAGGCCGGTCAGGCCCATCGCCAGCGGTGCCCGCTTCTCGCCGAACAGCCGCAGCAGGC
>NZ_MUNH01000891.1:0-882 GCF_002154615.1 Streptomyces recifensis | reverse complement strand
GTGGTGAAGTCGGCTGCCTGGAGGTTCAGTTGTGGCCACAGCGGGGCCTGGGGCACCTCCTCGCGGAGGTCGGAGAGGAGTGCGCGGGACTCCGCCGCCGCCCGGCGGGCCGAGCGGGCGACCAGTTCCGCCTCCTGACGCAGGCGGGCGGGGTCGGGGGTGGCGGCGGAGGCGGTGACGGCGAGGGCGTCGGAGGCGAGGGCCACGCCGTGCAGGGTCTTGGCGAGGGAGTCGTGCATCTCGCGTGCCAGACGTGCGCGTTCGGACTGTACGGCCTCCGCCGCGGCGAGTCGGGCGCGTACGGCCGTCAGGGCGTGGGTGGCGGTGCCGAGCCGGAGCATCAATTGGCGCAGGGTGGAGCCCATCGCGCCGGTGATGACGCACAGGCCGGGCAGCAGCAGGGTCTCCGCCGGCCCGGTGTGCCGTTCGGCGTCCAGGGTGGCGTGGACGAGGAGCAGGATCAGTGACTGGAGGGAGGCGAAGAAGGCGGCACCGCGCCAGCCGTAGAGCAGCCCGGCGAGCAGCGGCGTGCAGACGCTGACGTAGGCGAGGGTGGTGTCCGGCCCGGCGGAGATCAGCAGCAGGGACCCGAAGAGGGTGTCGACGGCGAGCAGGCTCGGATGCCGCAGCAGCAGCGGCCCGAACCGCCCCCAGTCCCGGAACAGCACGTACGACACCATGAACGTGACGACCACGGCCGCCCCGACCAGCCGCGCCCCGAGCCCCGGCGCCGCGTTCAGCAACGCTGCGGGCGCGGCCAGCACGATCATCGCCAGCCGGAACCCGAACACCTGCCGCCCGACGGCCTGCAGGGCCCGCACCTGAAGCCCCTCGGGGGGCACGGCGGGCCCACCACCGGCAGAGTCGGGGCGCCCCTCGGAC
>NZ_MUNH01000890.1:0-930 GCF_002154615.1 Streptomyces recifensis | reverse complement strand
CCGCTGGACGGCCGAGGACACCACCGCCTGCGCGGCCGACCTCACCGTGGTCCCGGTGGTCAAGGCGGTCTCCCCGCTCCCGATGGCCGAACAGGCCCCCGCCTGCGGCAAGGGAAGCCTGCTGCACCACGGTTAGGAGTACTGCGCGAGCTGGATCAGATTGCCGCAGGTGTCGTCCAGCACCGCGACGGTCACCGGCCCCGCCGCCACCGGCTCCTGGGTGAAGCGCACCCCGAGCCCGCGCAACCGCTCGTACTCGGCGCGCACGTCGTCCACGGCGAAGGAGGTGGCCGGGATGCCGTCGCCGCGCAGGGCGCTGGTGTACGGCTTGGCCGCCGGGTGGACGTCCGGCTCCAGCAGCAGCTCGGTGCCGTCGGGCTGCTCGGGCGAGACCACGGTCAGCCACCGGTACTCGCCGAGCGGCACGTCGGCCTTCCGCACGAAGCCCAGCACCTCGGTGTAGAAGCGCAGCGCCTTCTCCTGGTCGTCGACGAACACGCTGGCCAGGTTGATCCTCATGGGGTGCCCTTCAGAAGGGGTCGCGGAAACGTACTGCGGCCCGATCCTCGCGCATCCGGAGACCCGGCGCGCGGGTGAGAAGCTGGAGGCATGAATCACGCCCAGCTCACCGCGCTAGGCCGCGCTCTCCGGCTCGTCGGGGAGCACGGGGAGGCGCTGTCCGCCGACACCCCGGACTCCCGGCTGCACGAGGTCAAGGCCGATCTGCGCCGCGCGCTGGACCTGCTGGACGAGAGTGTCTCGGCCGGCGCCCCCACCACCCGCTGCGCGGAGCACCCGCAGGGCCCGGTGGACGAGAGCGCGCCGGACCTGTGCCTGCTGTGCGAGACCCGCAGGAGGGCCGCCCGCCGGGCGGAGTACGGCGGGCAGGGACGCGGACTCGAGGCCCCCGCGACCGCCCCCGCCCGGTAC
>NZ_MUNH01000889.1:0-571 GCF_002154615.1 Streptomyces recifensis | reverse complement strand
AGCTGGTCACCAACGCCGTCCGGCACACCCCCGACGGCACCTGGTCGCTCGTCCTCAGGCTGGAGGAGGGGCAGCTCATCCTGGAGATCACCGACGACAGTCCCGAACTGCCGACCCCGCGCCCGAACCCGCCCCTGGACGGCCGAGGAGGCCTGGGCCTCGGGCTGGTGGAGAAGCTCAGCGACCACACCGCCGTCGCGCCCACCGCACGGGGCAAGACGATCACCGCGTGGTGGAAGCTGCCCACCGGCGACCACGCGGAGCGGCCGGCCTCGGAGCGCTGACGCTCAGGACGAGGTGGACTCGGCCTCGCCGGGGAGTTCCCCGGACGGCCCGACGGGCTCCGCCATGCCGTCCGGGCCGGCCGTGAGGTACTCGGCGGTGCCGGTGAGCGCCAGCATCCGGGTCAACTGCACCGGCCGGTGGCGCAGGTGCAGGGTGACGCCCGCCGGATGGGTCCGTCGTCGCAGCGTGAGCAGGGCGGACAGCCCGCTGGAGTCCACCAGCCGCAGGCCCGCGCAGTTCAGCTGCATCTCCCGCAGCGCCGGGCCGTGCTCCAGGACGTGCGCGT
>NZ_MUNH01000888.1:0-1059 GCF_002154615.1 Streptomyces recifensis | reverse complement strand
CATGACCGCGGTCATGCTGGCCACCTATCCGGACGTCTTCTCGGCGGGTGCGGTCGTCGCGGGGCTGCCCCACGACTGCACGAAGGACAACAGCCCCTACACCTGCATGAACCCCGGCGTGGACCTCAGCCCGGCTGAGTGGGCGAAGCGCGTGCGGGACGCCTTCCCGGCGTACGCGGGGCCGTGGCCGCGGGTGGCCGTCTGGTACGGCGACCAGGACACGACGGTCGTGCCGCGCAACGCCACGGAACTGCGCGACCAGTGGACCGCGGTGCACGGCCTGTCCCAGACGCCCACCCGCACCTCCGCCATCGGTCCCGACTCCACCCAGCACGACGAGTACGTGGCCGCCGACGGCACGGTCGAGGTCGAGGTCAACCGTGTACCCGGCATCAACCACGGCACCCCGGTCGACCCCGGCTCCGGCGCCCAGCAGTGCGGCAGCACCGGCGCGCCGTACTTCCTCGACTCGATCTGCTCCAGCTACTGGATCGCCAAGTTCTTCGGCCTGACCGGCTCGGGCACGGGACCCGGGTCGCTGCCGGCGCCCACCGGGCTGGCGGTGACCGGGGCCACCACCACCAGCATCAGCCTGAGCTGGAACGCGGTCAGCGGCGCCACGGACTACGTCGTCCAGCGTGACGGAGGCCCGGTCGGCACGGCGAGCGGCACCTCGTACACGGACACCGGTCTGGCGCCGGGCACTTCGCACACCTACACCGTCGCCGCGCGCGACGCCCAGGGCACGGCCGGAAGTCCCTCGGGGACGCTCACCGCGGCCACCACCGGCACAGTGGCCTCCTGCTGGACGGGCAGCAACTACGCCCACGTCCAGGCGGGACGGGCCACGACCACCGGCGGCTACACCTACGCCAAGGGGTCGAACCAGAACATGGGCCTGTACAACACCTTCGTCACGCACACCCTGAAGGAGTCGCCGACGGGCTACTTCACCGTCGCCGACGGCGGATGCCCCTGACCCCGCGCAGAACCGCCACCCCGCGTCCGTGACGACGTCCCGCCCTCGCGGCCGGTGCCGTCCTGCGAAGCGCCGCCGGG
>NZ_MUNH01000887.1:0-499 GCF_002154615.1 Streptomyces recifensis | reverse complement strand
GGGTACGCCCGTGTTCATGGCTCCCGAGCAAGCGTCCGGCGGTGAGATCACCCCGGCGACTGACGTCTTCGCACTCGGCCAGACGGCGGCCTTCGCAGCCCTGGGTGAACCGCTGTACGGCGACGGCTCGTTGCCCGCCGTGCTGTACCGGATCGTCCACTCCGTGCCCGACCTGTCGCTGTTGCCCGAGGAGTTGCGCCCGCTGTTCGCCCGCTGCCTGGCCATCGATCCGAAGGAACGGGCCACTTTGGCGGACATCGTCCAGTGGTGCGGGGAGCGCATCGCCCAGGGCCCCGACGGCGGCGCGGGGTCCGTCTGGCGGGAGATCAGGGGGTCGGAGCTGACGGTTCCGGCACCCCTCGCCCCGTCGACCAGGATGCTCCCGCCCACCTCCGTGCACTGGCCCTACGCGCCCCCGCCGGCCGAGCCGATGTCCCGCAGGACGCGCGCGGCGCTGATCGCGGGCGCCCTCGCGGCCGTCACGTCCCTGGCGCTGCTA
>NZ_MUNH01000886.1:0-3385 GCF_002154615.1 Streptomyces recifensis | reverse complement strand
CCCCACCTCGACGCCCTCGCCGTCCAACTGACCGCGGCACTGGAGGGCCCCCTCCTGCTCTACCTGTCCATGGACGAAGCCGCCACCGGCCCCGCCCCGGACGTGGGGCACCCCCTGGCAGAGAGCTGGCAGAACCTCGTCGAACAGCTCCTGCCGGACACCAGGACCACACCAGGGCAGAACCCGCGCGCCTGATCCCACGGACGGCCCGGCACCCGCCTTCACGCCCCCGCGAACCGCGCGCTCAGGAGGTCCCACCGCCATGCCCCACCTCCCCACCTCCCCTGTGGCTCGTGCGGTGCCAGGCCCGTGGCAGCGGACGGCTTCATGACGGCCTCTCGGCAAACAAGTAAGCCCCCTTGTCGACAGGGGGGTTCACCGGATGTGAGCGGACCACCGAATCCGCGAGGCTCGTCCGCATGAAGCAGAGCAGAAGTTCACGAGCCGCCTGGCTCACCGTCTCCGCGGCCCTCCTCGGCCTCGCCACTCCGCTGAGCGTCTCCCCTCGCGCGGCAGCGGCACCTCCGTCCGCCGCCCTCCACTGGACCCGGTGCGCCGGCGGCGGGCTCGATGCGCGTCAGCAGTGCGCCTCGCTGAAGGTGCCGATGGACTACGCCGACCCTGGCGGCCGCACGATCGACATCGCCGTTTCCCGGATTCCCGCCGCGAAGCCGGCCACCCGACGCGGGGCACTGCTGCTGATCCCGGGCGGGCCGGGCAACACAAGCCTCGCCGACCCCTCCGGGAAGGGGCAGAGGCTGCCGCAGGCCGTGCGGGACCAGTACGACCTGATCGGCTTCGCGCCGCGTGGGCTCGCTCCGTCCACCACCGTCAGCTGCGCCCTCCAGCACGCCGACCTCGCCACGTCGACGTTGCGTCCCTGGCCGGCCCCGGACGGCTCGATCACCGGGAACGTGGCCACCGCCCGCCGGCTGTCGCAGACCTGTGCGCGCAACGGAGGCGAGCTGATCCGGCACATCAGCACCCTTGACGAGGTCCACGACATCGACCGCATCCGCGCCGCGCTCGGCGAACACCGGCTCGCCGCCTGGGGCGTCTCGTACGGCACGTACGTGGGCGCTGTCTACAGCCAGCGGTTCCCTCAGCACACGGACCGCATCGTGCTGGACAGCAACGACGATCCGGATCCCACCCTGGTCGAGCGCGGCTGGCTGCGCGCGTACGAGCGCGGGGTGGAGGACACCTTCCCGGAGTTCGCCCGGTGGGCCGCGGCCGCCGGCAACCCGGACCGGGTGGCGGCGACCGCCGACGAGGTACGGCCGCTGTTCCTGAGCCTCGCCGCCCGCCTCGACCGGGCACCACTCCCCTGGCCGGGCGCCAACCCCCCGGAACTGAACGGCAACGTGCTGCGTCAGACCATGCTGGACAGCCTCTACGCACCCAGCCGCTTCCCCGCCCTGGCCGAGCTGATGCTGGCCGCCCGGCACGGCACGGTGCCTCCCGCGCCGCAACAGCCGCCGGACCAGGCGCTGCAGAACCTCGCCGCGGTCAGCATCGGCACGATCTGCAACGACGTGGCCTGGCCGACATCGACGGCCCACTACCGCGAGGCCGTCGCCGACAGCCGCCGCCTGCATCCGCTCACCGCAGGAATGCCCCGCAACGCGATGGTCTGCGCCGCGTGGCCGTACCCGCCGCGGCGGTCCCCGGTACGGATCACCGGACAAGGCCCGTCCGACATCCTGCTCGTGCAGAACGCCCGTGATGTGGCCACTCCGCTCAGCGGCGCCCGGAGACTCCGCCGGGCCCTCGGCACACGCGCTGTCATGGTCACCGTCGACTCCACCGGCCACAACGCCTACCTCGCCAACGGCAACCCCTGCGGCGACCGCACCGTCTCCCGCTTCCTGGCCACCGGTCAGCGACCCGACGGGGACGTGTACTGCCCCTAGAGACGCTTGAGGACAGAGCAGAGCCTGGCGGGGCTGATTCCGGGTGCAGCCTCACGCGGCCAGGAAACGGTCCGGGCCGGCACCTCGCGGTCCCCTCCTCGGCGGTGCCCGCCACCATGTGGGCTGATCGGTACCGGCGAGGCCGCCCGCTGGGACAACGTCCAGAACGCGTCCGGCGCCATGCGGTCGACAAGCGCCCGGGGTGCCGCACCTGCTGCCGCCGACATCACGAAAAAGTACATTTGTACGGTGAATGACCGATTGGCGCTGCTCGCTGGTGCGAAAGAGGGCCTCACGGAAGGTGAGGTGCTGCGGCTCGCGCTCCAGCACGCAGTCACCGAACTGAACGGGCTGGGCGGCGCGGTCCACCTGTGCGGGCCGATGTCCGCACTGCGGCTGGTGACGTCCGCGGGGCTGCCGCCCGCCCTCATCCGTGGCTGGCAGATCGTCGAGCAGGACAGCCCCGCCGCGCCGGCTCGCGCTGTCCGCCGGGACGGGCGTGTCTGGGCGCCTCACGGTTCCACTGGACCAGCTGACGCGTTCGACTGTCCCGGCACGGGCCTGGCGTCCGTCGTGCTCCGCGACGACACCCGTCCTGTCGGTTCGCTCACCGTCGTCACCGGCGCCATGGGGGAGCCCACCGAGGAGCAATGGACCTTCCTCACCGCGGTGACGGCTTGGGCGAAGGAACGCATGGAGCAGGCACCACCACCTGCGCGCCCGGCGTTGGAGGAGGACGGGGCAGGCAGGCTGCGCCAGGCGCTGAGGGCCGTTGAGGTGGGCACCTGGGAGTGGGACATCAAAACCGGCGAGCTGAGCTGGGACGACGCGGCGATGGCGGTCTACGGCGTCAACCCCGCCGAATTCGTGCCGCGGGTCGAGAGCTGGATGAAGGTCGTCCACCCGGACGACGTGCCCTGGACGTTCGCGGCGGCGGAGAGGGCCATCCGCGACCGGGGTACTTTCGAGGCCGAGTACAGGGTGGGGCGCCCCGACGGTAGCTACAGATGGACGGAGGCCCGCGGCCGGGTGGAGCTCGACAGCGCCGGCGAGCCCGCCCGGATGATCGGGACGGCCTGGGAAAGCACCGAGCCACGTTCGGCCCGTGACGCACTCAGCCGCGCACTGCGCCACATGAGCGACGGCTTCCTCGCCGCGGACGATGACTGTCACATCACCTTTGTCAACCACAAGGCGGAGGAGGTGCTGGGCTCGCCGGAAGAGGAACTGCTCGGCCGAGCGCTGTGGACACTGGAGTCGCTGCGCCGAATCCCCGACCTGGAGGCACGCTGCCGGAAGGCCGCCGCCGGTGCCGTTCCGACCAGCTTCGACCTGCGCAACCCTGACACCGGGAACTGTTACCACGTGCGGCTCGTCCCCGTTCCCGGCGGGGTCACCCTGTACTTCACCGACGTCACCGACCGGCGCAGAGACGAGGCGGAGCGGGCCGCCGCGGCACGTGCCGCCACCGA
>NZ_MUNH01000885.1:0-632 GCF_002154615.1 Streptomyces recifensis | reverse complement strand
GTGTCGGGCTCCTCGTGCTTGCGCACGCTGCTCCTTCGGCAGAGGGATGACACGTTCCCGCGCAGTATCCCCGCGCCCACCGCGGTCCCGGAAGGACCCGAAGGGCAGCCTCGGGGGCACGTCCGGCCGTACGGAGAACCGCTCAGTGCGTCAGCTTCAGCCCCGCCACGCACGCGATGATCCCGAGCAGCAGCAGGATCTTGACCGTACTGGCCGGCTCACCACCGAAGAGCATCGCGTAGGCCGCCGTGAGGGCGGCTCCGATGCCGACCCAGACCGCGTAGCCGGTACTCACCGGGACCGTGCGGAGGGCGAAGGCGAGGCCGGACATGCTCAGCAGCAGGCCCAGGACGAAGACGATGGACGGGACCGGGCGGCTGAAGCCCTGTGACTTGCCGAGGGCCGTCGCCCATACCGCTTCCAGCATTCCGGAGATCACGAGCGCGATCCATCCCATGTCGAACTCCCACGCGCCGTCTTGTCGTGGGCTGGGTACGGCGCACTCGTCCAGGAGCCGCGTTCGAGCTCTGCCGGCCATGGTCGCACAGGTGGCGCGCGCTCACTTGGCGTCGGCGTAGCACTCCACCACGGCGGTGCTGAAGGGGAAGCGGACCGGGGTGTCGCCGAAGGTG
>NZ_MUNH01000091.1:0-7452 GCF_002154615.1 Streptomyces recifensis | reverse complement strand
CTGGTGACCTGGACGGTCGTGGCGCTGTTGGAGGCATCGCAGTCGCCGTTGCCGTTGTAGGCGGCGATGATGTTGTGGGTGCCCGCGGTGAAGGTGGTGGTGTAGTCGGCCCGGCCGTCAGCGCCCACGGGCACCGTGGTCAGCTCGGTGGAGCCGTCGAAGAGGGTCACGCCCAGACCGCCGCTGGGGTCGGAGGAGCAGGCGACCACGGCCTGCAGGTGTACCGGCGAGCCCTCGGTGGTGGACTGCGGTGTCGCGGTCACCGTGGTCGTCGAGGCCACCGCGGCCGCGGGTGAGGCCAGCCCCAGCACGGCCGCGAGCGCCGCGGCGACAACCAGCTTGCCCCTGCATCGGATACTTCTCACCGTTCGGCTCCCTACGTCGATCGACAGACCCGCGGGCCGGGGTTGTGGTGACCTCACGCTACGGTGATCTTTTTTTCATCCCGGGGCCACCGCGCGGGGAGACAACCCGATCGGATCAGCCTCAGACACCAGGTGGGGCGACACGGGTGTAGGTCAGGCCGGCGGTTGTGCCGCCCGCGGTGGCGACGCTCACCGTCACCGGTCCCGCCGCCCCCGCCGGCGCCACGGCCGCGATCTGCGTGTCGGAGACGACCGTGAAGGGGACGCTCTGGCCGCCGAAGGTGACCTTCGTGGCGGTGGTCAGGTTCGCGCCGACGAGGGTGACGACCGCCCCCGCCGAGGTGGGCCCGCTGCTCGGCACCAGAGCGGTCAGAACGGGAGCGGCAATGTAGGCGAAGGGAACCGGGTTGCTCGGTCCGCCCGGCGTGCTCACCGTGATCTGCGTACTGCCCGTGCCCGGCGGTGCGGTGGCCGTGATCTGCGTCGACGACACCACGGTGAAGGAAGTCGCGTTCGTGGCGCCGAAGCGGACCGCGCTCGCGCCGAGCAGGCTGGTACCGGTCAGCGTCACCACCGTCCCGCCGGACACCGGACCCTGACCGGGGTCGGCGGTGTTCAGTACGGGAGGCGCGGCGTAGAAGAAGTAGGCATCCGGGGAGGCGGCACTGGTGCCTCCGGGCGTGGTGACGGTGACCGCTGCCGCGCCGGGGCTTCCGGCCGGCGTGACGGCGGTGATCTGATTGGCCGAGTTGACGGTGAACGACGCCGCCGGTGCGCTGCCGAAGCGCACGGCGCCGGCGCCGGTGAAGCCCGTACCGGTGATGACGACGCTGGTACCGCCCGATGTCGGACCGCTGTCGGGTGTCACCGCCGTAACGACCGGGACCGCGGCCGCCACGTAGGTGAAGGTCACCGCGTTGCTGGTGCCGGTCGGGCTGACGACGGTCACCGCCACCGGCCCGGCGCTGCCGGCCGGGCTGATGGCGGTGATCTGGGTGGCGGAGTTGACGGTGTAGGACGCGGGGGTGCTGCCGAACCGGACGGCGGTGGCCCCTGTCAGCCCGGTCCCCGTGAGGGTGACGGCGGTGCCGCCCGTGGCGGGGCCCTGTGCGGGGTTGGCAGTACTGAGGGTGGGCGGCATGAAGTGCTCCTAGGACGGCCCTGTTCCACATCGCGGCGGTGCCGCCACCCGGCGTGGGGGCCGGGCGGCGGCACCGTGGAGATCAGATCGAGGGCGGTGCGACGTAGGTGAAGGCGTCGGCGGCCGTGGCGGAGCCGGCCGGGTTGGTGACCACCACGTCGACCGTGCCCGCGGCGCCGGGCGGGGTCACCACCGACAGGGTCGTGGTGTTCACCACGGAGAACGGCGCCGGGGTGCCGTCGAAGGTGACCGAGTCGGTGGTGTCGAGGTTGGTGCCGGTGATCGTCACGCCGGTGCCTCCGGACGTGGGGCCGGATGACGGGGCGACGCTGACGACGGTGGGTACGCCGACGTAGGTGTAGGACAGGCCGTTGTTGGAGCCTCCCGCCGTGGTCACGGTGACCCCGACGGGGCCCGCCGCCGCGCCCGCCGGGACCGTGACCGTGAGCTGGGTGTCGGAGATGACCGTCGGGGTGGCGGTCACGCCGCCGAAGGAGACGCTGGTCGCGGTGGACAGGCCGGTGCCGTTGATGGTTATGGAGTTGCCGCCCGCGAGCGGCCCGGAGGAGGTGCCGAGCGAGGACTTGAACGGGGCACCGACGTAGAAGAACGGCACGGGGCTGCTGGTGCCGCCCGGCGTCGTCACCGTCACCCCGACCGTGCCCGTGCCGGAGGGGGACACCGCCGTGACCTGGGTCGGAGAGACGTTGGTGACGCTGGTGGCCGGCTTGCTGCCGAACTTGACCGCAGTGGTGCCGGAGAGGTTCGTTCCGGTGATGGTCACCAACGTGCCGCCGCCGGTGGACCCCTGGTTCGGAGAGATGGGCATGGAAACTCCTCGCTGACAGAAGGAAGACACAGGAACAGCCGACCGACGAGCGCAAGGGCGAGGGATCCGAGCGCGCCCAGCGTCACCGCGGTGCCGCTGGGCGTGCCAAAGGGAAAGACCGGCTAAGGCCGCCTCTACCAAGATCCCCCGGTATGGGATGGGCGGCCCACCGGTTTGCTGCCACAAGTGATCCATACGAGTGACACACTGCCAACGTGCCGAAGGGGGTTTACACCCGGATGGCCGAGCGCGCGGCCGATGAAGCTGATTCCGTACGCGCCGGCGCGCGCTGCCACCGCCATCATCCGACTCCCGCACCACCAGCTCGGGATCGAAGATCAGGATGTGGGTTCAGTACGTACCCCCCCGGATGTGCTCGTCCAGGAGCTGGGCCATGGCCACGGCCATCTCCCCCACCGGTTGTCGCACGGTGGTCAGGGGTTAGGGCCTGTTGTGAAAGTGCGTCTTGTTCGCCGGTAATCACGTTCTGTGGGACGCGGGGATCTGATGCCCCGGCAAGGGGCCCGGCTGGAGCCGCTGTTGCCGCTGTTGCCGCTGGGCATCAAGCCGGGTCGTCCGCAGGTGTGGACGCGGCGGCAGCTGATAGACGGCATACGGTGGCGGACCCGGACCGGCGCGCCCTGGCGCGACGTGCCGGGACGCTATGGGCCCGTGGGACCGGGTCTACGACCTGTTCCGGCGCCGGCAGCGGGACGGTACCTGGGCAAGGATCCTCACCCAGCTCCAGGCCGTCCCCGTTCGACACCGACCGGCATCCCACAGGCATCCCGCTCGTGGGCGGCTACGACGAATGCGAACGCCGGGGTCTGAAGCCGGCGGAGGCGTTGCGGTTGTCGGCTGTTCAAGGTGTCTCCCCGCCGACACGTACCGGCCTCAAGATCCGGCAACGGACACATGGCGAGCCAACTCGGCAGCCAGACGCCGCATGACCGCGCGGTTGGCGCGCCGCATCGCGGCCCGGATGACGGGTGCCAGCAGACGGTCGGCGACGGGGGCGCGCACCCAAACGTATGTGAACGCCACATGGCTCCCGCCGGCCCGCAGCGGTTCGATGGTGTAGGTCCCCTCGGCCAGGCGTCGGCCGCCCGCGCTGATGTTCCGCTCGACGATGCGCCGTGGGGGAGCGGCTTCGACGACCTCGATGGTGACGTCGGTCTTGATGCCGCCCAGCACGGCTGTGACCGTGGCGCACGCACCGATACCGCGGCCAGGGCCGCTGTAGCGCCAGTCCATCAGGTAGTGGTCGGTGAATCGCTCGTGGTGGGCCATGACATCGAGGAAGTCATAGACCTGCTCAGGCGTCTGCTGTAGGTCGATCGACACGGTGACAGACTTCATGTACCAGACGGTACACATGGCATGTACCGATTGGTACGCTCGCGACGTGGTGAATACGGTCGGCTCGTATCCCGAGGGCGAGGGCGCGCCAGTCGCGGACGGGGGCCGACGCGCTCACCTGGTGAACGCGGCCGTTGACTACGTCGCGGCACACGGCCTCACGGACCTGAGCCTGCGCGGCCTGGGCGCCGCGATCGGCGTCAGCCACCGCATGTTGATCCACTACTTCGGCTCCAAGGAACAGCTGCTCGCCGAAATCGTCCGGACGTCGGAGCAGCGCCAACGTGATCAGCTGTCCCGGCTCCGCCTGGAACCCGGTCTCTCGCCCGCCGATGCTGCGCGGCTTCTCTGGCAGCAGCTGGCGGACCCCCGACTGGCTGGTCAGGAGCGGCTCTTCTTCGAAGTCTGCGGGCAAGCCCTGCGTGGCCGCCCGGAGGCCGCCCCAGTCCTCGAAGGGCTCGTGAACGACTGGCTGGAGCCGCTCGTGGCCGCCGAGATCGCCGCAGGGGCAGACCCTGCCATGGCACGTAACCGGGCCAGGCTGGGGCTCGCCACTGTTCGCGGTCTGCTGCTCGACCTGCTCGCCACCGGCGACCGCGCCGGCGTCGACGCGGCGATGGCAGAGTTCCTCCGGCTCTACTACGGCTCAAAGTGACGGAGTCACCGATCAGGCCAAAGGGCTGGACCATACGACGACCACCGGGCGAACAACGGTCGCCGAGGTAGACGAACGCCTCGACTGCTTCGCAGGCTTACTGACTGCCTGTTCTCTATCCGCTCGCATGGTCGGCTGGATTCGACAGAGTCCCGGATCCGGTGAGTTGACCGATGACGGGACATGGAAGAAGGGCCTCTTGGTAACTCGCGGTTGTCGAGTCCAGCGAGAATCAAGTGGCCCCGTTGTCGAAGTGTCGCGTGGTCGCGGTTGCCGGGTCCAGTTCGTCCATTCCTGCGTGTGCCTGCCTCGCCCCCAGGTGCGGGAACGCGTGTTGTTCGCTGCAGAGCGGGACAGGCAGGCCCAGGACCGTGCCCACCGGATGGGTGGCTGGCAGCTCAGGTGGCTGTGAAGGCGGCCGTCGCGCATGAGGACCGGTGGATGGTGGCCGCAGTTGACCCAAGTGAGCAGGTTGATGCCGGAGTTGAGGTCGGCGATGAGGCCAATGGCGTAGCGCTTGTGCCCGCTCGATCAGTGACTGCTCGACGCGTTCGCTGATTTCGGCGAGCCCCAAGCCCTGGCGGCGGGGGTTGCGGCAGGCGGCGACGATGAGGGTGGCGGTCAGGCCGACGGCGGTGTCGTGGCCCATGACGTCGAAGACCGACAGGTGGCGACGGGACCGGCAGTGGCGTAGTCGTAGTCGTCGCCGCTGATGATGTAGGCGGGTTCTCTCCCCAGCGGCTGAGAGGTCGCCGGCTGGTCACCACACATCGACGGACCAGACGTCACCTCTCTGATGTCCTAGATCTGGGTCGCCTGACCCGTAGGGGTCAGGGTCAGCGACGACGTGGATGCGGGCGGCGGACGCCGATACGCGGTAGCAGTCCATGTCACTCGACGTGTTGTGCTCGTCGAGTTCGATCGTGTGGCCCAGGGCCAAGATGGCGGTCTGCAGATCCTTGAAGGGGACTCTGTGTGCGAATTTCCCGTACTCCCGCGAGAGCGGCGACGGCACGGTGCTCGGGGACTGCTCGTACAACAGTCGTTGGATCTTCACACCGAAGCCGAAGCACGTCATGTGCCCTTGCCTTCCTGGCTGGTCCGGCGAAAAGTTGATTTCCACGAGCCCATAGTCCCGCCGCAGTAGGCCACCACCGGGAACATCGAGGTATGTCGCCCCCAGGGCGGCCTCCCAAGCTTCCGGGTCGGCACCGAGGCCAACTCCCAGGACCTCACCGCCAACGGCGACGTGAGCGTAGAAGTCCAAAGCGGACACCCGCCAACTCCCTCAGCTATCCGGACAAGGCACCACTTGCTGATCTCAGCACAGGGCAGGCGGGCCATAGCGCCCAGTATGGGGTTGTCCCGTCGGCGAGGCCGGACCCGGAGGTGGCGTCCAGGAGTACTGGTGCATGCTGCGCCCACGTCGCGGTCGCCGGCGTCGTGCGCGTTGTGGGGGGCCCGCGATCCCATACTGGATGGCGTGCAAGTGACGCCGGACTCCTGGGCGACCTCGCCTACCAGGCTGCGTGGCGCAAGGACCACACCACGGCCGCCAGCATCCTCAAGCCCGCTCTGATGCGCGCGAAGAACCCCGCGGCCCGAAGCCTCCTCCAACTCCGGCTTGCGCGCACGCTCGCCGCCCGAGGCGGCAGGCCCGATCACTCCGCTGTCCGGCGCGCACTCACCGCCGCCGAACAACATCTCAACGTTGCTGGTGCCTGGTGCTCCTGGATGTCCGAGGCCGACCTCCCAGTGGACTCCGGCCAGGCCCTGCCGGACATCGGGGACACCAAGCGGACCCACCAGCTCATCAGTGACGGTGAACAACTCCTCCCCCTCGCCCGCGACAAGAGCCGCAGTGCGTTCCTCGCATACCGCGCCGCCAGCTACCTCGACCTGAAGGAGCCAGAGCCTGCGGCGGCAACTGCCACCAAATCGCTGCGGCCGGCCCACCGGATCGGCGCGCCCCGCTGTGTGCGCCTGGTGGACGACCTCCTCCCCCTATTCCGGCCCTGCCAGGAGCCTCCAGCAGGACAGGCATGCATGCACGTCGCGGCAACGTAGGAGGCCTGCTGACCAAGCGGCGGGCCCCAGGGCCCCACGGAGTCGTGATCTCGGGCCCGCCCAGGGATGCGTCGGAGATCATTGACGCGTCGGAATTTTCCGACGCATAATGGCGTCATGCCTTCCGATGTGTTCGGCGTGCTGGCCAACCCAGTCCGCCGCAGACTGCTCGAAAGCCTGCGGGAAGGCCCTCGCTCCACAGGGGAGCTGGCCGGGATGTTCGAGCTTGGCAGGCCTGCGGTCTCCGAGCACCTGGCGGTGCTACGGACCGCGGGACTGGTGCGCGAGGAGCCGCGCGGCCGGCACCGCTTCTACCACCTCGAACCGGCGCGACTGGCCGAGGTGAGCGAGTGGCTGCATCCGTTCGAGCACTACTGGAAGCAGCGCCTGGACGCGCTGTCCGATCTCCTGGACGAGGACGACGAGACATGACCGAGAACAACACGATCACCTGCGAGAAGTTCCTGCCCCACCCGCCGGCCGCGGTGTGGAAGGCCCTGACCGATCCTGACCTCCACGCCCGCTGGTGGGCCGCTGGCGACATCAAGCCCGTCGCCGGGCACCGCTTCACCCTCGACATGGGCACCTTCGGCAGCCAGCCCTGCGAGGTCACCGAGGTGGACGCCCAGCGGCTGCTGGCCTATCGGTTCGCCGAGGGCTCGCTCGACACCACCATCACCTGGACGCTGCACCCGGAGGGCGAGGGCACCCGCCTCGTTCTCACCCACGCGGGCTTCGACCTCGACTCACCGATCGGCCGACAGGCGTACGACGGCATGGGCAAGGGCTGGCCCCACGTCCTGAACCGGCTCGACTCCACCCTGGCCGAGACCGCCTAGGCCTGTCTGAAGGCGTGATCCCGTGGCGGGGGGGGAGGCTGACTCTTGTCATAGCGGATGGCGATACCGCGCCACGCCTTGAGCTTATTGATCAGGTGGTGGCGGAATCTGCGGCGCTATAGCTTGGATGGGACGCTGTGGACTGTCGCATCGCGACCCAGGTCTGCAGCCCTCGCCCCCTTCCGGAAGGGTCCACG
>NZ_MUNH01000884.1:0-1370 GCF_002154615.1 Streptomyces recifensis | reverse complement strand
GCCCCAGCGCCTCCCCCCGCAGCTCCGGCGGACCGGACACCGCCAGCCTGCTGCCGATCGCCTGTGACAGTGCCTGCGCCTGCCACACCTCCCGCAGGGTCCCCGCCGCGTCGGCACCCGCCACCAACGCCTCTCTGCTGACCTCGATGAGCCGTAACGCGTCCATCCGCCGCCCCGTCCCCGTCCGTCCGTTCGACCGCACACATGTCTTCACTACCCAGAGTGACGCCACTTGGTGCGAAAAGCCAGAGGAAGCCGGAAATCTGTGGACAACAATTAAGAATCGGCAGGGAAATTGACTCCATAGAGTGATAGCGGAGTACGTGAGTCCGGACGATCGGTCAGGTGGCGTCCTCCGCTCCCGGCACCGGGAACCGCCCCTCGTTCCGCTCGATCTTCGCCGCGAGGGCGGACAAGGGGTCGATGCCCAGGGCCTCGCAGAACTGGAGGAGGTAGGCGAGGACGTCCGCGACCTCGTCCGTGACCCGGTGCGCGCTGGACGGGTCGGACATCACGGCGGCGGACTCGTCCGGGGTCAGCCACTGGAAGATCTCGACCAGTTCGGCCGCCTCCACGCTGAGCGCGGAGGCCAGGTTCTTGGGGGTGTGGTAGGGCTGCCAGTTGCGGGCTGCGGCGAACTCGGTGAGCCTGCGCTGGAGTCCGGCCAGATCGGGGTGTTCGGTCACGGCCCCAGGTGTACCACCGTGACGCCCGGTGTCCCCGCGGCCCAGCCCGGATCGCTGATCGCGCCCACGCAGCGGATGTGTCCCCGCTCGCCCATCCGGGCCGCCGTGGTGAGGAGTTGGGTCCGCTGACCGGGGTCGAGGCAGCGGTCGAAGCCGTCTGCCAGCACCGTGAGGGTGCGCAGTGCGTCCGGCACCTCCCCCGGCGCGTCCACCGCCAGCACCCCCGGCCCGGTCAGCAGCACCAGGGCCAGCGCGACGTACCGCAGCTCGCCGTCGCCCAGCCGGGACAGCTCGGTGCGGTGGCCGTCGCCCCGGTCGAGCAGCGCCCGTACCGTGCCGTCCCGCAGCCGCTCGGCGGCCAGGTCGGTCACCGGGCCCGCGCACCCGGCGCGCACCACATCGACCAACTGCGCGTGTCGGCGCCCACATTCGGTACGGGTACGGCTCAGCACGTCGGCCAGGTTGTCGCAGCCCGGCAGCAGCCGGCCCGAGCCGGTCGGCACCGGGACGCGCATGCGGGCCGGCGCGGGGTCGCAGGGGAAGACCGAGCGCAGCGCGACGACCATCTGCTCGGCGGCGGCCAGCACCCGGCGCTGTCCGTCCGTCTTCCCGGCCACCCGCAGCGGCAGCAGCGTCGTGCCCAGCACGTCGTCCGGGAGCGGCGCGCGGGTCACCGGTGCGGCG
>NZ_MUNH01000883.1:0-1124 GCF_002154615.1 Streptomyces recifensis | reverse complement strand
CCGGCGGTGGGGCCTTGTGGGCCGGCCGGGCCGGTTTTCTGCCGGCCGCCTTGCCGGGGGTCACCGGTGCTGACGAGTGGTGCGTGGCGGGCATGACCGCTCCTGTCCGCGTCGACATGGGTGTGGGCCGGGTGTGCGGGCGACGGTTCCTGGGTGCTGTGGTGCCTGGTGCGTCGTACCGGGGGAGCCTTCCCATCCCGTTCGGGTGGGCAATCCGGAACTTTGGTTAACTACTCGCGCGTACGGTTGGGTACGGGCCCGGCCTTACGTCTCCCGGATTCCCGCCCGGCGTGCCTTGACTCCCCCCGGTACGACGGGGTTCGGCCAATTCCCGGCACTTCCCGGCGCTTGCGCACCCCGCGCCCCTCGTCCGCGCTCCGTTCCCCTGCGTACCTGATGTGCCGTAATCGGGCCGCTTCACCCGGATGCCTCCTCGGTGACGCCCCGGTAACCACTACCGTCGACAATGACGACGAGACGTACAGCGCCGTGCGTCTCACCATGCGACGCGTCCGAGGTGGAATGTGAAGGCGATCCGTCGGTTCACCGTCCGTCCAGTTCTCCCCGAACCCCTCCGGCCGCTCAGCGACCTGGCGCGCAACCTGCGCTGGTCCTGGCATGCGGAGACGCGCGACCTGTTCCAGTCCGTCGACCCCGGGCACTGGGCCGCCGCCGAGGGCGACCCGGTGCGGCTGCTGGGCCGGGTGAGCCCCGCGCGGCTCGCCGAACTGGCGGAGGACCGGCGCTTCCTGCGCCGGCTGACCGCGGTCGCCGACGACCTGGACGACTACGTGACCGGCGATCGCTGGTACCAGCAGCAGGGTGACGGGCTGCCCGCCGCGGTCGCGTACTTCTCGCCCGAGTTCGGCATCACCGCGGCGCTGCCCCAGTACTCCGGTGGCCTCGGCATCCTGGCCGGCGACCACCTCAAGGCCGCCAGCGACCTGGGCGCCCCGCTGATCGGCGTCGGACTGCTCTACCGGCACGGCTACTTCCGCCAGACCCTCTCCCGCGACGGCTGGCAGCAGGAGCACTACCCCGTCCTCGACCCCAACGAGCTGCCCCTCGTCCAGCTCAAGGAGGACGACGGCACCCCCGCCCACGTCTCCCTCGCGCTGCCCGGC
>NZ_MUNH01000882.1:0-509 GCF_002154615.1 Streptomyces recifensis | reverse complement strand
CCCCTGCCCGACGTCACCGACCTCGGCGGCACCCCCCGCGAGCTGAGCCCCTGCGACACCGAGGGCCCCCTGGTCGCCGAGGTCGTCAAGACCTCCTCCGACCCCTACGTGGGCCGCCTCTCCCTGGTCCGCGTCTTCTCCGGCACCCTGCGCCCCGACGACACGGTCCACGTCTCCGGACACGGCCTCGCCGACCGGGGCCACGAGGACCACGACGTCGACGAGAAGGTCGGCGCCCTCTCCATGGCCTTCGGCAAACAGCAGCGCCCGGGGTGACCTCGTCTGCGTCGCCAAGCTCGGCCGCGCCGAGACCGGCGACACCCTCTCCGCCAAGGACGACCCCCTGCTCATGGAGCCCTGGCGGATGCCCGACCCACTGCTCCCCCTCGCCATCCAGGCCCACAGCAAGCCCGACGAGGACAAACTGTCCCTCGGCCTGTCCCGGCTCGTCGCCGAGGACCCCACCATGCGCCTCGAACAGAACCAGGACACCCACCAGGTCGTCCTCT
>NZ_MUNH01000881.1:0-1152 GCF_002154615.1 Streptomyces recifensis | reverse complement strand
CGTAGCCCGTCAGGCAGCGCCGGGCGCACCCTCACCGTCGTCGGCACCCCGCGCTGCCTGACGGGCTACGGCGACGGCTGCACCGCGGACGTGGACCGGTAGACACCGCACCGGGCGAGGGTGCGACGATTGCACCCTCGCCCAGATCATCGGTCGGAGTGCTCATGCCTGTCGTCACCGCGCTGACGTACTACCCCGTCAAGGGCTGCGCCGGCGTCCCCGTCGACCAGGCGCCGCTGACGCCCGCCGGGCTCGCGCACGACCGCAGCTTCATGGTCGTCAGCGAGGAGGGCCTGTTCCGTACCCAGCGGAGCGATCCCCGGCTCACCCTGATCCGGCCGGACATCACGCTCGACGGGACGCGACTCACCCTCCGGTCGGACGACTTCGAGTCGCTGGTCGTCACCGTCGACGCGTCCGGTCCCGCCCGGCCCGTCGAGATGTTCGGCGACGCCCACCGGGGGATCGACCAGGGCGACACCGTGGCCGACTGGCTGTCCTCGGTGCTCGGTGCGCCCAGCCGGCTGGTCCGCGTACCGCCCGACCACGACCGGGTCACGGACGGCAGGACACCGGGCACCTCCGGGTACGCCGACAGCTCCGCCGTGCACCTCCTCTCCCGCGCCACGCTCGACCTGCTGAACGAGAAGCTCGGGGAACGCGGCGCCGGCCCGCTGTCGATGAACCGCTTCCGCCCCAACATCGTCGTCGACGGCTGGCCCGAGCCGCACACCGAGGACCGCGCCCACCACCTCACCCTCGGCGCGGCCGAACTCGGCTACACCAAGCTCGCCGTCCGCTGCGCCGTCACCATGGTCGACCAGGAGACCGCCGCCCGCTCGGGCCCCGAGCCGCTGCGCACCCTCGCGGGTTACCGCCGCGCGGCCCGGGGCGGGGTCGTCTTCGGAACCAAGTACGCGGTGCTGCGCCCCGGCAAGGTGTCCGTGGGGGACGAGGTGGTCGTCGGGGAGTGGGGGGAGTCGGAGAGGTAAGCCGCCGTACGGCCCGTACGCCCTCGACCACGCGTACGCCCCCTGCCGGACGGCGCCGGTGGGCGGGCCGGGGCCGGGAAGCGAGCGCCTGTACGGGGCGCTGTGTGGGCCGGACGTGGGAATACTCATCTCATGTCACCCGTCTACGCCACCTTCGGAC
>NZ_MUNH01000880.1:0-2388 GCF_002154615.1 Streptomyces recifensis | reverse complement strand
CCGGCACCGCCGTCGCCGAGACCCGCCAGTTCGGCACCGACCAGGTCGGCCAGGTCACCCACAGGGGCCAGGTCGTCTCCGCCGACCAGTACATCGCCCCCTTCGGCGACCGCCTCGTCATCAACGACGGCAAGATCATGTCGTCGACGGTCAGCCCCGACGGCGGCCACGTCGCCGCCGCGGTCACCGACGGCGACGCAGCGCTGGTCATCGTGGACCTCGCGACCGGGCGGATCGTGCAGCGTGTGGGCACCAACGCCGCCGACGACCTGCGCATCGGCAGCGGCTCCGTCGGCCAGGAAGGTCCGACGTACTCCCCCGACGGCAAGCAGCTGTGGCTGGGCCAGGCCGACGGCTACACCAAGTTCACCGTGAACGCGGACGGCACGCTCGCCGACCCCGTGACCGTCAGGATCCCGGCCGACGGCAGCAAGCACGCCCTGGTCGCCGCGGCGGTGTTCTCCGCCGACGGCTCCACCGTGTACGCCGCGGTCAACGGCCAGAACCGGGTGGTGGCGATCGACGCGGCCACCGGGGCTGTCACCCGGAGCTGGGCGGTCGGCAACGCCCCGCGCGGCATGGCCCGGGCCGGTGACAAGCTCTACGTCAGCAACGAGGGCGGGCGGCCGGCGAAGGCCGGGGACTCCACACTCAACTCATACGGCACCCAGGTACCGGCCGACCCGAAGACCGGCGCCACCACCACCGGCACGGTCAGCGTCATCGACCTGGCCGACGCGTCCGCCGCGGTCGGCACCATCGACGTCGGCCTGCACCCGACCGCCGTGTACGCCCAGCGCGGCGCGGTGTTCGTCACCAGCACCGCCGACAACAACGTGTCGGTCATCGACACCGCCAACGACCACGTCGTGCAGACCATCTCCACCCAGCCGTGGCCGGAGGCCTCGGTCGGTTACGAGCCGAACGCCGTGACCCTCACCGGTGACGGTCACCTGCTGGTTACGCTCGGCCGGGCCAATGCCGTCGCCGTATACCGCTACAAGTCCCCGCAGGAGCCGGTCGGTTACCTCGGCCTCCTCCCGACGGACTACTTCCCCGCCGAGATCACCACCGTGGGCACGAAGGTCGTCGTCTCCAACACCCGCGGCATCGACGCCCGTCGCCCCGACAGCGCCGGCCACGCCACCCACGACACCACCTCCAGCCTGACGCAGTTCACCCTGCCCAGCGACCGTGTCATCCGCGCCCAGACCGCCAAGGTCTTCCGGCAGAACGGCTGGAGCGCCGGCTCCGTGGCACTGGCCAAGGGCCACCGCACCGCCGAGCCGCAGCCGGTCCCGGCGCGGATCGGCGACCCCTCGACGATCAAGCACGTCTTCCTGATCGTCAAGGAGAACCGCACCTACGACCAGGTCCTCGGTGACGTACCCGACGGCAACGGCGACCCGTCGCTGACGCAGTTCGGCACGAACGTCACGCCGAACCAGCACGCGCTGGCCCGGCAGTTCGGGCTGTACGACAACACCTACGACATCGGCACCAACTCCGCCGAGGGCCACAACTGGCTCATGCAGGCCGACAACCCCGAGTACACCGAGTCCTCGGCCGGCGAGTACGCGCGCAGCTACGACACCGAGGACGACGCCCTCGGCCACCAGAAGACCGGCTTCCTGTGGACGGGCGCACAGGCGGCCGGCAGGAGCGTGCGGAACTTCGGCGAGTTCCAGCAGTTCCTGACCAAGCCGTCGGGTGCCAGCTGGCAGAACCTGTACTGCGACGCCAAGAACATGAGCGCGACCGGCCAGGCCACCGCCTACCCCCTGAAGTCCTCCTCACCGATTCCCTCGCTCAACAGCGTGTCGGTACCCGGCTTCCCGAAGTTCGACACCAGCGTCCCGGACCTGTACCGGTACGAGATCTGGAACCAGGACTTCGAGAAGAACGGCCCGGCGAACCTGAACATGTTCTGGCTCTCCAGCGACCACACCGGTGGCCCGGCCGGCCCGGCCGCCCAGGTCGCCGACAACGACCTCGCCACCGGCAAGATCATCGACAAGATCTCCCACAGCAAGTACTGGAAGGACTCGGCGATCTTCGTCGTCGAGGACGACTCCCAGGCCGGCCTGGACCACGTCGACGGGCACCGCGCGCCGGTCCAGATCATCAGCCCCTGGTCTCAGCACGGCACCGTCGACAGCCACTACTACTCGCAGATCACGATGATCCGTACCATCGAGCAGATCCTCGGGATCCACCCGATGAACCAGAAGGACAGCGCGGCCACTCCCATGCGGGGTGCGTTCACCCGGCACCCCGACTACACGCCGTTCACCGCGCTGCCCAACCGCACCTCGCTGACCGACGGCCTGAAGACCCCGCCGCCCTGCGGCGTGGACACCCCCGCCGCCCAGGACCCCAAGGCGGCGG
>NZ_MUNH01000879.1:0-2398 GCF_002154615.1 Streptomyces recifensis | reverse complement strand
CCACACGCTGACCCTGCTGGGGGCGACGATGCTGAGCCGAAACGTGCGGGAAGCCGCGCGCTGAAGGGGCAGCGGAGCGAGAGCGGGAGTCGGCGTCCAGGGCGAGAAGGGGAGTCGGCGTTCATCTGGTTTTCATCTGGCGGGACGGGTGCCGTGGGGCAAGGCTGGGTTGGCGCGTACATGCTCATGACGCACCGTCCCCGCCCCCGCTCCCTTCCCGGAGGTCAGAAGTGTCCGGCAGAAACGTCAAGCGTCGCGGCCGTGCCGCCGTGGCGTCCGCTCTCGCTGTCGTCGCCGCCGCGGCCGGGCTGTGGTCGGGGCTCGGCGGGTCCTCGCCCGCCCGGGCCGCGGCCTCCGTCCCGACCCCGGACCACACGGTCGTCGTGGTCTTCGAGAACCACGCCTACAGCCAGGTGATCGGCTCGTCCAGCGCCCCGTACATCAACTCACTGCGCACCGGCGGCGCGAGCCTCACCGCGTCCTACGCCGAAACCCACCCCAGCCAGCCCAACTACTTCGCCCTGTTCTCCGGCTCCACCCAGGGCATCACCGACGACAGCTGCTACACCCCCGGCTTCTCCTCCGCGCCCAACCTCGCCTCGGAGCTGATCGGCGCGGGCAAGTCGTGGGCCAGCTACAACGAGACGCTGCCCAGCCAGGGTTCGACCACGTGCAGCAGCGGCAACTACGCGCGCAAGCACAACCCGTGGTTCGGCTTCAGCAACGTACCGACGTCCAGCGCCAAGACGTTCGCGCAGTTCCCGGCGGACTACTCGACGCTCCCCCAGGTCTCGTTCGTCGTCCCGGACCTGTGCAGCGACATGCACGACTGCTCGGTCTCCACGGGTGACACCTGGCTGAAGAACAAGCTGGGCGCATACGCGACGTGGGCGAAGACCCACAACAGCCTCCTCGTCGTCACCTTCGACGAGGACAACCGGCTCAGCGGCAACCGCATCCCGACAGTGCTGTACGGGCAGGGCGTGACGGCGGGCTCGACCTCGTCGACCACGTACAACCACTACGACCTGCTGCGCACGCTGGAGGACATGCACGGCCTGCCGCACGCCGGCAACGCCGCCTCCGCCAAGGACATCACCGGCATCTGGACTCCGTGACATGTACGTAGCGGACAGCCGCGCGACGGCGTCCGCGGCGAGCGCCGTCCGGTCCCCGGCCGGGCGGCGCCGCACCGCGGTCGCGCCCACCGTGCTGGCGCTCGGCACGGTCAGCCTGATCACCGACGTCTCCTCGGAGATGGTCACCGCCGTGCTGCCCCTGTACCTGGTGGCGGGCCTCGGCCTGTCCCCGCTGGGCTTCGGGCTGCTCGACGGCGTCTACAACGGCGTCTCGGCGCTGGTCCGGCTGGCCAGCGGCCACCTCGCCGACCGGGGCGGCGGGCGCCACAAGTGGGTGGCGGCCGCGGGGTACGCCCTGTCGGCGGCCTGCAAGCCCCTGCTGCTGGTGGCCCAGACACTCACCCCGATCGGCCTGGTGCTGGCCGTCGATCGCACCGGCAAGGGTCTGCGCACCGCCCCGCGCGACGCGCTGATCTCCCTGTCCAGCACCCCCGAGACCCGCGGCCGCGCCTTCGGTGTGCACCGGGCGATGGACACGGCGGGCGCGCTGCTCGGCCCGCTGGCCGCCTTCCTCGTCCTGCGGGCCACGGTCGACGGCTACGACGCGGTGTTCACCGTGAGCTTCTGCGTGGCGGTGGTGGGTGTCCTGGTACTGGTGCTCTTCGTACCGGGAGGCGCGGCCGCTCCCCGCGATCATGGCACCACCCGTGCGACCCTGGGCGCCGCCTTCGCCCTCCTGCGCCGCCGGGACCTCAGGCGCATCACCGTCTGCGCCCTCCTGCTCGGACTCGCCACGGTCAGCGACTCGTTCGTCTACCTGCTGCTGCAAGGGCGGCTCGGCGTGCCGGACCGCTGGTTCGCCCTGCTGCCGCTCGGCACGGCGGCGGCGTTCCTGCTGCTCGCGGTCCCGCTGGGCCGGATCGCGGACCGGGTGGGCCGCTGGCGGATGTTCCTCGGCGGCCACCTCGCCCTGCTGCTGGCGTACGGCCTGCTGCTCTCGTCCTGGCACGGCCCCGCCCTGCCGTACGCCGTCCTGCTCCTGCACGGCGCCTTCTACGCGGCGACCGACGGGGTACTGATGGCGGCGGCCGCCGACAGCGTGCCACCGGAGCTGCGCTCGTCCGGCCTCGCCCTGGTCCAGACGGGCCAGGCGCTGGCCCGCTTCACCTGCTCACTGTCCTTCGGCGCGGCCTGGACGGCCTGGGGCGACCGCGCGGCGCTCACCGGGTCGGCCGTCGTCCTGGCACTGTGCGGCCTGATCGCGCTGGCGCTGCGCCCCCGCGCGCCGGAGAGCCCGGCCTGACCCCGGTGTCCCCGTC